>JAIRLY010000159.1 GCA_031259075.1 Dysgonamonadaceae bacterium
ACGTTCCAAGTACCTTCTACATACGGCGACATGAGCAACACGGCGCGGTTTTCATGGGAAGTAGTAGCAAGCGGCGAAGGTTATTCTCTTGATTTTTCGACTTCGGGGAGCAGACAGGAAGTATTGTTTGTTCCTTATGATGCTACCGAACGAACCTATGAAGTTCGTGTAAAAGCGCTGTCCAACAATGGGACTTCCGATTCGGATTGGTCGGAATGGAAAGAATCCAATCAGGGTACTTATCAAGGTTGGTACCGGATCAACGGCGCTACCGGATATGATATTAAAGTGACCAATTACAATGATCCTGTCAATGGTCGTTATGCCGATCGGGTACAAATGTCTCTGACCGGAAATACTTATACCGTAGAAACGCTGGGCGGAACAGAACCTACTTACAAATGGAGCATTGTAACGAATCCGGATAATCTTGCATTTTTGGGGGATAACAAGACAGAGGCTACTGTGGAACTTAAATTCAAGAATGATATTTTAACCAGTAGCGATCTTGTAAACAAACCGACTACTGCTAAAACGTTTGTTTTGCAATGTGAGGTAAAGGATGGTATTGCTTCATATACACTCCAGAAAAAAATTACGGTGGGTGACCGGGACGAATGTTCGCCTGTTGCCGGTTTAACGGACGACGAAGGGAACCAGTATACGGTCTCTAAATTTGGCGGTGTATGCTGGATGACTCAGAATTTGCGTTCTACTTATACCTATCAGGGAAATGTAAAACAGGAAATACCCAGAGACAGAAATGAAATTAACGACTACAACGCCGTTTCTTATTATTATCCTTACGCCAGTGAAACAACTTTTAACAGTTATCCCGAATACGGTTTATTATATACTTGGGGCGCGGCCAATATCGGTACGGCAACAACAGAGGCTGTAAATGCATTTCCCAGTAGATCCTCCGACCGTCAGGGGATTTGTCCGGATGGTTGGGTAATTCCCAGCGATTACGATTTTAATCAATTGGAAAAAGAGATTGCATCTCATCCGGATCTTTATTCTTCACAAGAAACACCATTTACATGGGATATAATATATGAAAGTATAATCGGCTGGCGTCCGGGCGAAGGAAATACCATAACAGAATACTGGGGACGAACGATGAAAAGTCCTATAAAGATTAACAATACTGCCACTAACGGCGTCAGCAATACTGACGGCACGGGCTTCAACGCGCTGTTAGTAGGTATCCTCGACGGTGGTAACGCTAGCAATTACGGCTCGGCCATGATCTTTTGGTCCGGTAGCGCCAGTAGTGCCACTGCCGCATGGCGACGGAATCTGATCAATAGCAACTCCGGTGTATATCGCGGCACTACTAACGCTAAGTACTCCTCGTTTAGCGTCAGGTGCAAGAAATAAACAGCGATAAGAGCAATAACCTGGGTTTTGGAAAATAAACAGATATTGCATTAAATGCAGGTTTACATATCCGAAACTCAGGTTATTATACATTAATCGTCTTACTTTTCCCGCATAAAGATATTGATTGGAGTTCCGGTTAAATCCCAATTTTTCCGGATTTGATTTTCCAAAAAACGTTTGTAAGGTTCTTTTACCCATTGAGGTAAATTGCAAAAAAACACAAAACCGGGCACTGCCGTATTCGGCAACTGAGTGATATATTTGATTTTCACCACTTTTCCTTTATTCATGGGCGGCGGCGTTTTTTCGACGATAGGAAGAAGTATTTCGTTCAATTTATGAGTGGAAATTTTGGTGTTGCGAATTTCATAAACCTTTTTTGCTGTTTCCAGTATCTTGTAAATCCGCTGTTTAGTAAGAGCGGATGCAAAAATAACAGGCACATCCACAAAAGGCGCAATTCGTTCGCGGATAGCATTTTCAAATGTTTTAATCGTATTGTTATCTTTATTTTCGATCAAATCCCATTTGTTTACTACAATTACCAAACCTTTTTTGTTTTTTTGAATCAATGAAAAGATATTCATATCCTGCGCTTCAATTCCACGGGTTGCATCAATCATAAGTACACAAACGTCTGCGTTTTCAATAGAACGGATTGCTCGAATTACAGAATAGTATTCCAGATCTTCCGTCACTTTCACTTTTCTACGGATGCCGGCTGTATCTACGAGATAAAATTTCAATCCGAATTTATCGTAAAGCGTATAGATCGAATCACGAGTTGTTCCTGCAATATCGGTTACAATATTTCGTTCTTCGTCGATAAATGCGTTTATTAAAGAGGATTTACCGGCGTTTGGCCGTCCGACAACGGCTATTTTAGGGATATCTTTTTCGGTTTCTTCCTTTTCTTTTTTAGTAAATTTAGAAACAACAATATCCAATAAATCACCTGTCCCGGAACCATTTGCAGCAGAAATATTGTATGGATCCCCCAGCCCCAATGCATAAAATTCAGCCGATTGCGGATGTAATTCATAATTATCGGCTTTGTTGGAAACCAGAATAACCGGTTTTTTCCCTTTACGGAGCATCGCAGCTATTTGTTGATCCATATCGGTAGTTCCGTGCATTACATCTACAAGGAATAAGATAACATCCGCTTCTTCAATGGCTATTTGGACCTGTTTGTTGATTTCTTCTTCAAAAATATCTTCGGAACGGATTACCCACCCACCGGTATCAATGACGGAAAATTCATGTCCGGTCCATTCGGATTTGCCGTATTGACGATCGCGGGTAGTTCCTGCCGTTTTGTCTACTATGGCTTGACGACTTTGCGTCAAACGATTGAATAAGGTTGATTTACCCACATTCGGACGACCTACTATTGCAACTATATTACTCATTCTTTTTCTATTCTTTTTGTCTCTGTATGTATTATTATTCTACTCTGTATCCGAAATTTTTCAAAAGATTATCTCTGTTTCTCCAATCTTTTTCTACTTTAACAAAAATTTCAAGAAACACCTTTTTTTCAAAGAATTTTTCAATATCTTTTCGTGCCATAGCGCCGATTTTTTTGATCGCTTTTCCTTTATTGCCGATAATAATACCTTTTTGGGTATCTCTTTCTACAATTATTAAAGCTTTGATATGAATAAGCGTATCCGATTCTTTGAAAAGTTCTATTACGATTTCCGTTGAATAAGGAACTTCTTTTTGATAATATAAGAGTATTTTTTCCCTGATTATTTCGGCGACAAAAAAACGGGCGGGACGGTCCGTCATTGCATTTTTTTCGAAATAAGCCGACGATTCGGGAATTAGTTCTTCAATTCTTTTTTTCAGATAATCTATATTGAAACGATTGGTTGCCGACAAGGGGATAATTTCCGCATGAGGAAATAGATGTTCCCATTCCATTACCTTTGTTTCCAGTTCTTTTTGACAGGACAAATCTATCTTATTTATTATTAATAAAATAGGAGATGTCACTTTTTCTACTTTTTTGAGGAAAAAATTATTTTTATCAATCTTTTCGATTACGTCTGTCACATAAACCAGCACATCCGCGTCGTCTAATGCCGACTCGGAAAAGTTAAGCATATTTTCCTGCAGTTTATAGTTAGGACGTAAAACACCGGGAGTGTCGGAATAAATGATTTGCATATCTTCGGTATTAACAATTCCCATTATCCGGTGGCGAGTGGTTTGCGCTTTGGATGTTATGATAGAAAGTTTTTCTCCTACCAGAAGATTCATTAAGGTAGATTTTCCAACATTTGGATTTCCGACAATATTTACAAATCCCGACCTGTGCAATTTTGTTTTTTTATTTCGAATCGTATCCCCATTTTAAATAAGTCGCTCCCCAAGTAAAACCGGCGCCAAAAGCCGTCAGAATAATGTTATCGCCTTTCTGTAACTTAGATTCCCATTCCCACAAGCAGATAGGGATCGTTGCAGCGCTGGTATTTCCGTATTTTTCTATGTTGATCATTACTTTATCCGGACGAACATTTAACCGATTTACGACAGCATCTATGATTCGCAAGTTAGCTTGATGAGGAACTACCCATTTGATTGTATCCGGTGACAAATGATTTCTTTCCATGATTTCATTGCATACATCCACCATTTTTGAGATAGCATGTTTGAATACGATTCTTCCATCTTGCCAAATGTAATGCAAGCCTTTATCAATAGTTTCATGGGTAGTCGGATTTACCGAACCGCCTCCATACACATGTAAGTATTCGGGTGAACTTCCATCGGTTCGCATAATTGAATCGATAATTCCGACTTCTTCTATTGTTGCCTCCAATAGAGCACAACCGCAACCGTCTCCAAAAATCGGACAGGTATTTCTATCCGTATAATCGGTTATAGTGGACAATACATCACCTGCAATTACCATTATTTTTTTATATTTTCCGGAAACAATAAAATTTTCAGCTATTTCCAATGCGTAGATAAATCCGCTACATGCAGCTTCTATATCAAAACAAAAAGCATTGGTCATTCCTGTTTTAGCTGCCGTCAACGCAGCCGAATTCGGGAGAATATAATCGGGGGTAGAAGTAGCGAATATAACGGCTTCTATTTCCAAAGGATCAAAATCGCATTTCTTTTTCAAGTTTTCAATTGCCTTTACAGCTAAAAGGGAAACTCCGCTTCCTTCTTCCGATTTTAGGATTCTTCTTTCTTTGATTCCAATTCTTTTGATAATCCATTCGTCGGAAGTGTCTACCATTGTAGATATTTCTTCATTGGTTAAACGATAATTTGGTACATAACCTCCTATGCCTTTTATAACTGCGTGAACTTTATTCATAATTAATCTAATAAATTATTTTATAGAAAATGCCCTAAAAAGAGATTTTCCTCTATTTTAGGGCGATTTTCGGCGTTTTATATTGAACTTTAAACAGTTGCTGCTGTTTTATCAATGATTACTTTTCCTTTGTAATACAGTTTCCCTTCATACCAATGCGCTCTATGGTATAAATGATACTCTCCTGTTGTCGGATCTATAGCAATTTGCGGAAGAACTGCTTTATAATGAGTTCTCCTTTTATCTCTCCTAGTCTTACCAATTCTTCGTTTTGGGTGTGCCATTTTTTTATTATTTAGATGTTAAATTTATTAATTATTTTCTTTTAATATGTCCCAGTGAGGATCAATCGATTCTTCCATTTCTTCCTCGTCGGTTACTATTACACTATTTGCTTCTTCATCGAAAGAGTCGTCGTCGGAGAGTTTTACAGTGTGTTTCTTTAGTTTGGAAGACATTTGTTTATTGCATTTTCCGGGAGCATGAACATGCTTGATAGGAATAGCTAACGCAACAAATTCGTATAAGAACCAAGCAATGTTTATAATTCCTTCTGTTTTGGGAATTACAACTATTTCATCGCTTTCTTCCGTATAATCTTTTCCAAATTTCACAAACAAACGAGCGGTTGTTTCGATCGGATAATCCATGTCGTCCAAACATCTATCGCAGGAAATTGTTATTGTTCCATTCAATTGGAAAATAAAGTAAAACATCTCTTCTTTTTTGGTAATCGTAAGTGAAATGTTTACTTTTCCTTTTTGAACGTCTTCTCCTCCTATATTGGTGAAAAATGCATTATCCAACAGATATTCAAAACACTGAATATCCTGTTGCATATCTTTCAAATTTACTTTATATAAATCAAATTTACCCAAAATAAAATGACTTTTGTAAAAATCCCTGCAAAGGTATAGAATTTTCTTATATAAACAAAATAGACTGAAAATAATTATGCAGATTCAATATTTCAATGCAACTTAGGAGTTGTCCGAAAATAAAAAATAGATACAAGATAAAAGAAGATAGACATGATGTTTATCTTCTTTTGTCCTCTATCTACAGAGCGGTTGTATTTCAAATTAATCGAATCATTCTGAAACGCAACGGACCGAGAAGCCGTTAGCGCGAGGGTGCGTACCCGTTGCACTAATGCTCTCGCTTGTAAAGTAGAGGTTGTACGAGGTAGCACCCATAAAAGAACTACTCCAATAGTAGCCGAGGGAACCGACACTGTACTGCGCACCGTTACTACGGCTACGGCTCCCTGCGGCGGGCAAGAAAAGAGCGGTGGGTTTGTTTGTGCCACCGGGCTTAATCTGGTAGCCTGACGTGCCGTTTGTGCCGCCGTCTTGCCAAACCCAAGTATTGTTTGATGCAATTTGAGTCCGTTCGGCCTGAGTAGGCATACGCCAAGTATTGCCTAATGACTTACAGGGATCGTTTGCAGGATTACCCCAAGTCCAATCACTGGCAGGAGCAGTAGCGGAATTTTCAGTCGTTTCAGGATATTGACGCCAATCAAAAGTGCCGGCATTACGCTGAATAAATTTGCCGTAAAGTGCGTC
>JAIRLY010000166.1 GCA_031259075.1 Dysgonamonadaceae bacterium
CTTTTTCAGTTGCAAACCCAAGCCAACAATCGAAAATATTTCTTCTTCAAACAAAGAAATTACAAAAGTTTCACAACCTGAAGATGTATTTGTATTTGGTGTGTCTACACCTGTTGTTGCTATTCCTGAAGGCTCATATATATCTGAAAGCAGATATGGATTGACCTCATGCGAGCTGTTGAGAGACAATGACTTGAAATATATTTCGCCAAGAGAATTACGCCTTATTCGCAATGAAATATATGCACGATATGGTTATCAGTTCAAAGATAGTGTATTGCAAACCTACTTCGAAAAGCAAGATTGGTATAAACCACTGTATGATAATGTTGAGGAATACATCACACCTTTGGAGCGTGCTAATATCAAATTTATTTTGAAAAAGGAAAAAACAAATCCGGAAATTTCCGATGAGGAACAGTTTCAAATCTTTTTAGAAACATATAAAAACTATGGACATCATTCACCGGAAGCGCCAAGGATGTTACTGTATAAATTTTTTATATCAGGAAATTGTTTTATTGGTGGCAGTCATTTTTATTCCGGAGAATTACCGCCAACAAAAAATTACGCATACTTGATTTATTCTATTTATGGATTATGCGATCATTGTACATACTCGCATTCCATATATCAATTTAATAAAAAGGGAGAATTGCTTAACGATTTCTATTTGGGAGAATCTGACGATTACTCGCCATTTGTAGAAAAAAAGTCGAATAATCGCTATGAAATTTGGTTTACATATTATACAGGTGAAAGAGGTTATATTGTTGGAGAAGAAAATTATGAAGAATTAATGGAAGAGTGCGAGGCTGCTCCTGTAGATACAATCAGGATTCAATTCCATTATGATAATGATGGGCAAATCGTTTTAGCAAATTAACAGGTAGCATAAATGCAGGAAAATTTGCGATTGCAGAAGACAATGTTTTAGAAAAGAATATGTCAATCTATTTTGGAAATATAATGAGAGTGATTTTAGAAATCAACAGAAATATAAAATTAAAAGGATTTGGTAAAATGAAACGACTATTTTTTATTATCGGTATAATATTTTTCTTTCAGACCGCTTATGCCCGGGAAGAATCTGCAACCATCGACTTGGGTTCCCTGAACCTCTCCGAAGAGCAAAGTAAAAAAATAGATGCAGCGCTAACTGTGGCGGAAGTCGTCAAGCAGGCAAACAAGTATATAGAATCTCTTTCCGACCTGTTTACCGGCGGGGAAATAACGTTGCCGGTAGGTATCAAGAAAGGAGGCTATGAGTTGATAATCAGTGAAATGTCACTGGATAAACCGACCGGAAAGCAAGTCATCCACGCCACCTGCGCTTTCAAGTTCAAAGACACCGGACAAAAAATCGCTTTTGAAGGCGAAGCCATCTTGGAAGGCAAGAACGGACTGGGAACAGCCGGACGCCTAAGCCTGATCGCTCCCGTCCGGCGCAACATCGGTCGCCACTCTGCCTTAGACGTCAAGGAAGGAACCGCCGTCACTTTCGGCTGCGAAGGCATCGAATCCTTCGACGCCAAACTCGCATGGACAGTCACCTCCGACAAAATCATACCGGTAGACAAGCAGGGAAATCCGACCCACCAACCATTGAGTGTCCTCTTTGAAACCCGTTTCAACGATTTCGACAGTTACCTTGTCTCCCTGAACGTCGACCAGACATTCACCATAAGCGGCCTGAAAGACATCCTCTTCACACTCAAAGGCGCTACGCTGGATCAAAGCGATACCGAAACCTCTTCGATGACCCGCTTCCCCGAAAACTATTTCTCGCAAGGCAACACCGAAACCCTGAATCTCTGGAAAGGCCTGGCCGTTTCGGAAGCCACCATCAGCTTGCCCACATTCTTCAAAAAATCGGAATCATCCGGAAATGAACGAATTACACTCTCGTTGCAAAATGTACTCTTCGACGAAAACGGCTTTACCGGCCACATTGCGGCAGAAAACATTATCCCCGGCGAAAATATCGGTCCCGAATCATGGGATCTTTCGCTGACCGGATTTTCAGTCGGAATCCTGAAAAACAATATTACGGCTTTCGGTTTAAGCGGCGACATCAACATTCCGCCTTTCGGGAAACATTCCCTCCGGCCCTACACCGCCACATTCAATCCCGCCATCAACGAATACGAATTTAAGGTGAACATTGCCGGAGAATACGATTTCCCTGTCTTGTACAGTACCGTCTCGCTGAATGAACTCTCCTCAATGGAACTCCTGTTCAAAGAAAAGGAAGTCTATCCTTCCCTCCGGGCCTCCGGCGAATTGACCGTCCATGCGCCCTTGGGAAAAGACAGCACAAAAACCTTTTCCGTTCCCGGTATTTCATTCGAAAACATGGTCATCCAACGGGAAAGCCCCTATTTTGAGATCGGGGCCATCGGCGTCAGCGGAAAACTGCAATCGCCGAAAATATCCGGCTTCGAACTCTCACTGAATAACATTCATACTTTTAAGAACGACAAAGGCAGCGGTCTGGCATTTGAAGCCGGCATTGCCTTAAATGACATGTTCGGGGGAAAAGCAGGGCTGCAACTCTACGGCGATTACGAGAAATGGAAATTCAAAGAAGTAGCAGTCGATAAAGTAGCGGTCGACTTCCGGTCCGGCGCTTTTAGCCTTTCGGGGGGCGTTTGGTTTAAGAACAGCGATCCCGTGTTTGGCGATGGCTTCCGGGGCGATATTCGATTAACGCTGACAGAGATATTTACCTTCGATGCAGTCGGTGTTTTCGGGAAAAAAGACGCTTACCGCTATTTCCTGACAGACGTATTTTTTGAAACCACCCCCATTACCGGTATCCCGATACCGCCGGTTCTTTCGTTCTACGGTTTCGGCGGAGGACTGTACCGGCGGATGCAGCAAGCCTCCAAAATGCCCACACAAAACATAGACGCAGAAAGCCTCGAATTTGGCAAATCCCTGTCGGGTATCAGTTATTTGCCGGACGAAAAAGTAGGATTGGGAGTGATGGCAAACACCCAATTTGCCTTGGCGTCTTCCGCCAGTGCATTCAATGCCAAAGCAGGCTTCGAAATACAATTCAACAATTCCGGCGGATTAAATTTTG
>JAIRLY010000176.1 GCA_031259075.1 Dysgonamonadaceae bacterium
ATCAGGGTGCTTTTTCCGGAGGCATTGGCTCCCGTGAGAAGCGAATTGTTCCCTTCCGGATGGATTCTAAATACCTTATCATGAAAAGTTCCCCAATTGAAAACTTCCATGTATTGCAGGCGGAAACCGGCAGAATCGGGATTTGTGCTAAACAGGCTGTACATGGTTTTGTAATTTGTCTTTAAATTCCTGTAACATATCGAGCGTTATTTTTTCTTTTATAACGCGGTGAATCCGGTATTTTGTTTCGTTTTCTTTTCTGCCGGTTTCTTTTAAAAAACCAAGTTCCTCCGCTTTTTTCACGCAACTGTTTAAATCTTTCATGAATTTCACCCGATTATATTTTTCGGGCAAAAACAGTTCTACTTCGTCTTTGATTTCGGCGTCCGTAATAAATTTTTCAGACGAATGAGTTTCAATCGGATTACTGTCAAACTCTTCCAAAATCTGCCTCAAAACGACTAAAACGAGTGAAACTTCAAACCCGATTTGCCGCCTCGTAACTAATCCGAGGGTCTCGCCATTCTCTGATTCTATTTGCTTGACAAACGCAAAACCTTCATCTTTTTTAAGAATCAGTTCTAACCCTATTACGGAAATATATTCCTGAATTTCCGATTGATAGGTTATAATGTTTTCCCAGACGCCGGAATTTCGCTCAACGACGCCTTTCAACAACTTGACAATTGCCGTGGAGTATGGTTTTCTATGCTCTTCTAATTCATTCATTGCTCATTGCGTTAAAATAATTTCGGGGATTCGGATTGTTTTATTGTTTTTTTGGTCAAATAATATCCGTTGCGTTTTGTCGGAATTGACCGTATATTTAAAATCTTTTACTATGCTCATATAACCAAACACTTCCGGTAATCCGTCTGATATTCCGCCATGATTTTCGACTACTTCCAAAATTGTAGTCTGCGATTTGGTTTTCAGAATGTCTGCCACACGTTTTCGCAGTTCATCCTTGTTGATATTTGTCCGGAACAATTTTTCCAAATTGTCCGAATAGATCAAACTTTCATCCGCCGGCTGAGGTTTTGCCTTGTAGATAATCTCTTCCGTCCGGTCAAAAGTTAATTTCCGGTCAAAAGGGATGTTGATTTCGGCGTCCGCCTCCAACTCAAAAGAAAAATCGGGATTCTTCTTTATTTTACTCGCATCGATAAGTAATGTCTTGATTTCCTGAATTATCTTCTTGGCGTATTCGTTTTTTGAGATTTCGTTTTCACGGATTATCCGGCTCAACTTCTCCGCCATTTTATCGTTGGCTTTGTAAACTTTTTTACCCGAAAGATACAGATGTTTTTTCATCCCTTCCAAAAAACGGTCATTGATGCTAATCCCTTTCCCGCTCAGCGTTTTGTACAGTTCCTGCATTAAATGTTTCCATTCTTCCTGCAACTCCGGATTAAGCAAAAATTTCCAAAAGGCGTAGAAACTTTTTCCTTGCGAGCTGTCCTTTAAATCGTCCAGGGCGTCAAATGTATATTGCAGTATTTGACCTTTTTTCTGACTTGTATCCGCATGTTTTTGATATATTGTTTTGGTAATATCTTTGAAATTGTCTTCTACTTCTTTGAAATCGGAAAGCAGTTCTTTGGCTAATTTTGTGAGTTGATTATATCGGGGAATGATTTCATATTCTTCGAAAACTTTCACATTTTCACCCATTTTGATTTGTTGAATTTGCTGTTCGATTTCCAACTTTTTGTTTTCGAGCAACTGCAAACGTTTTTCTTTGTCTTCGTTTGTAAACTCGACCAACTCTTTCAATTGGGTTATAATCGTTTTGAATTTGGATTCCGTTCCGATATACTCTTCTTTTTTCAGACTTGTGAGCCAGTCAATCGTTTTTGTCGCATGAGAAGAAAGTTCATAAAAAACATCTCCCGTTTCGTCTTGATAATTTGTCAAAAATCCCCTGTTTGCCCAATGCTGGATATATTTTTTTGCCTTTTCTTCGTATGTATCCGCAAAAGTAATTTCAGAATCTTCGTCAATCGTTATTTCCTCCGACACCAGATAATCAGCCAGTCTATTATGCAAATTTTCCGAAGAAACGACGCTCTCATTTTCCAAAAATGTACCAATAAGGAAAATGAGTATCATCTCCCTATTCTTTGCCCTCAAAAGTTCGACACTGGGCGAATCTTTCAATATATCCGATAACTTTGAAACGTCAAACATCGTTTTCCTGATTTTCCAATTAATATGACTTAAAAACGACGCAAATCTACAGAAAATATTTCAGAATGACGGAAAGATACGTGAAAGCATTCATTATTTGATATTATTTTACAGGTTTCTTCTTTAATTTTTCAACCAATTCCGCATAACGTTCCGGCTGTATGCGACGTTTTGGCGTCCCGCCTGTTTCGTGCCGGACTTCCTGCTGCGGGAGCGTTGCCGGCATATTTGTTTTCTGTCTTTTCAGTCATTTTCTTACAATTTTTAATTAACCATTTATTGAGATTATTTTCGGGCGCAAAGTTACAACAAAAAAATCATTTATTTCCCATGAAAAAAAATAAACAGGCTGAAACGGAGCGCAAACAAACTTGTCGTGTGTAGTTTGGCGTCCATACATTCAAATATATCTTCGGGTTTTATTCATATAATTAATGTACTCTCGTCCGTATTTTTTTATACACGTCTGTTCTTGTGCTAAAAATCCGGGATAAGACAATATCAATTGTAAAATGCAGACAATAATTATTATATAAGAACCTGCGGATATTCCTACTCCTGTCCAAAGTATAGCAGACATTATTAGTTGCGGATTACGTGAAATTTTGTATATACCCTTTGTTACAGGTATATCGGGAGAAGTTGTTGCATAATCATACATTGCCCTTATGTATCCGGACAAACCAAATAAGAATGTACATATTCCAATATAGCAATAAACAGCATCAAAATGCAGTGGCAACAAGACTGAATACCAAATTACAATTTGAAATAAAATAAAACCGATAATGGACGTTGTTTTTTGCATTTTATTATCAAATTCAGGACGTTTCAAGACTCTTGATTTAAAATGGGCAGGATAATATAAAATCATACCAAAATTCACTGATAAAAAAATGGCAGTAAACCACCAGCCATTCATAAAGCCTAAATGTATTGATTGAAAAAGATTCATATATACCTCCTGTTTTTGTCAACCAAATTTAGTCTCCATTGCGTATAACGTTCCGACTGTTGGCGGCATTTTGTCAACCCGCCTGTTTCGTGCAGGACTTCCTGTTGCGGAAGCGTTGCGGCATATCTGTTTTCTGTCTTTTCAATCATTTTCTTTCGATTTTATACGGGCACAAAGGTACAACAAAAAATTATTCTACATAAGAAAAAAAATGCATATCAAAATATTTTCGTTCTTTTGCGGCTAATTTATTATAAACAATAAACAATTAAAAAAAAGAGGTAATCATGGAAGATAAGCATGTAACACCGATTTCGGCAGACGTACTGGCGCAGGCGCAGGCGCAGGATTATGCACACAAGTATCCGCAGCTGTGCCCGTCGTATCTCAACATGACCGCGTTTGACACGGATATGACCGACGCTACCGGACTGCGTACGGTGCATATTTCCGCCAG
>JAIRLY010000205.1 GCA_031259075.1 Dysgonamonadaceae bacterium
AGCAGTCATCTTGAATATGGTTTATTATATACTTGGGGTGCGGCTAATATCGGTACGGCAGCGACAGAGGCCGTGAATGCGTTTCCAGGTAGATCCTCAGACCGTCAGGGGATTTGTCCTGACGGTTGGGTAATTCCCAGCGATTACGATTGGAATCGACTGGAAGAAGAGATTGCGACTAATCCGTCACTTTATTCTACACAAACAACGTCATTCGCATGGGATGAAATGTATGAAGGTATAACCGGCTTTCGTCCGAGCGAAGGAAATACCATAACAGAATACTGGGGGCAAACGATGAAAAGTCCTAGTCCAGTTACGGCAGTAGTTGCTAACGGTGTAAGCAAAGAGGATGGCACGGGCTTCAACGCGCTGTTAGTCGGCGCCCACTCCAGTGGTAACGTTACCAGTTACGGCTCGTACACGTACTTCTGGTCCAGTAGCGCCGGTAGCGACACTGGCGCATGGCGTCGGTCTCTGTACGGTGGCAACTCCGGTGCATATCGCAACACTACCAATAAGTACTATTTGTTTAGCGTCAGGTGTAAGAAATAAAAAGCGATAAGGTATCTAATAGCCTGAGTTTCGGCAAATAAACAGTTCGCAGATTTGCGCCGTTTTCTTATCCGAAACTCAGGCTATTAATAATCAGGATTAGAGATTCTTGTTAAATGAGTCAACACAGTATTCTTCAATTCATCTTTTTAAAAGTTTATATTTCTTTGAGAGTATCTATAACTTCCAAAATCGGGCTGATTGATATTAATATCATATAGTCATAATCTCTTCCATCATAATCATCTATTAATAAAGAACAAATTCTATTATTATTTTTTCTCGAATAAACATCTACAATTTTATATTTCCAAATAGCTTTTGTTTTTCATTTTATAACGAAAATTTAAATATTTGGAATCGCCCAAGAGTCTTTAATAAAAGTGAACATTATCTATAATATGTAAATCGTATCGTTTATTTCCGGGCAACTTTTAAGATGTAAAAAATTTATTTGAAATAAAAAATCAGACAAAAGTATCTTTTTTCAACACAAATGTATTCGTTGCAGGAGACAAAGTGCACCTATTTTTGCAATAAATTTATTGTTAATTTTTAATTTTATTAAAACATGAAAAAAAGTATTTCCTTATTATTAATCTCCCTGATAACAATGGGAGGAGTATTTGCACAAGCATTGCCGGAAGGCATGGTGAGCCTTTTACCAACCGACGTAAAGGCTAATATTACGGGCAGTCGTAAAGCTACCCAGGAAAAGAACCTGGTAGTAGCGGGTGATACGACAAAAGGCTACAAAGCCTTTTTTGCAGCAAACGACGCTATTCACGGCGAAGAACTCTGGGTAACCGACGGAACGCCTGACGGAACTCTTTTGGTAAAAGACATTAATACAGGAACTAACAGTTCGGATATATACTGGCTGACCCGTTTTAATGATAAGGTGGTTTTTTCTGCCAATGACGGTGAGAACGGTATAGAACTGTGGATATCCGACGGAACGGAAGACGGAACTTTCATGGTAAAAGATATTCATGAATACGGTTCGTCCCAGCCGCGAGGATTTACGCAGATAAATGAAACCCAATTCGTTTTCGGAGCCATGGATTATGAAAGTGAATCTTATGGCGCTACAGGACAATACTGGCTGTGGGTAAGCGACGGAACAGAAGCAGGTACGGAACTGATCTATCAATGCGATACCAAATTTCCCGGACAGGATAACGCGAGTTGGCACAGTCCCTACTGCCGTGTAGGACGCCGCGTATTCTTTAAGGCAGATTACGCAATCGGAACATCGGTAGGCGAAGAACTTTGGGTAACGGATGGTACCACCGCAGGCACTTACCTCGTTAAAGACATTAATACGGAATCAATTGCCTCAGGAACAGCTAATTCTGCTATTGATAACATGATTAATTTCTACAATGAGAAGCTGTTTTTGAAAGCGTTTTCCATTGAAAGCGCCAATGAACCCTGGGCAAGCGACGGCACACCGGAAGGAACCTACCAGATTTATGATACAAATCCGACATTCGAGGAAAGCGGCTTCCCGCGGGGAGGAGGTGCTTCCGAAGCTGCCGCTTTCCCCTACAACGGAAAGGTATATTTCCGTGGATATTTACCGGATACCGGTTTTGAACTTGCCTGTACGAATCTGGCTCTCAACGACTATACCGTCTTCGACATTGATGTAAATACACCGTCGGTCGACAATAACAGTTATGCCGATCTTGGGGTCGAATTTGACGGCGTATTCATGTTCTGCGCCGCAACAGGTTTTGATGCTGCGAAATCGAATAACTATGGAGGAGAACTTCATTATACGGACGGAGAAACGGTTACCATGCAGTCGAATTTGGGCCCGGATACACAAAGTAATTGGGTGAAAGAACTGACAGTCGCATCGGGAAGCTTATACTGGTGGAATGAAAGTGGAGACGTAGTGGATTATAAACAAAAACTGTTCCGAATCGACAATAAATCACAAGCGCCTGTGCGAGTTACCAATTTCGATCCAAATGGAGACGCAATCCATACATTACGCAACTTGGGCGGCGATCTCATTTTTGCCAGAGACATGGGAGGATCCGAAGATTTGTTGTATTGTTACCGTTATCGCAAGGAAGGATTTAATCCGGAAACAGACGCCGATGACTTGGAGATTGAATACAGAACCCGTGCCGAGATAGAAGCAGGAACAGGCATAAAATCCATGCCTTTCTCCTCCGCCAAGTTGACTGTATATCCCAATCCTGCTACCGATAAAATCAATTTCAATGTGAAAGGAGAGGTCGCAAGTGTAAAAATTTATGACTTGACCGGAAGACCGGTAAAAGTCGAAACGCAACCGGCAGGCAATTCGGTCAATGTAGGTTCTTTGCAAAAAGGCATTTACAAAGTCCTAATCACAACGGCTAAGGATAGTTATGCGTCGAGTTTGATTATTAAATAAATTTTCCCGTTGTTGCGAGAGCATTAGTCCGAAGCAATCCGGTGATAACCAATCGTACGGATTGCTTCACTCTGTTCGCAACGATGTTCGGCAGGTTTACAAACCATTAAATCAATTTTAACAGATGAGTAAATATAAACTATTCCAAAGTGCAATCTTTTTTATTGCCGTATTTTACTCCATGATCGCTTACGGACAACCCCCCGTTTCCATAACCGGAAATGTGTTGGACAGCCAAACCCGTGAACCGCTCATCGGGGTTTCCGTAAAGGAAAAAGGGACAATAAACGGCACAATAACCGATTTGGAAGGAAAATTCACCTTGAAAACAAACCCCAGTGCCACACTCGTTTTCAGTTATATGGGCTATGCCGATAATGAAGTGAATGTTGCCGGCAACAAGAATCCTCTCGTGTTATTGGAAGAAAAAATCGAACTTCTGGACGAAGTTGTTGTTATCGGATATGGCGTTCAGAAGAAAAGCGATGTAACGGGAGCCATTTCCTCCATTTCAGGGAAAGACATCAACAACATCCCCGTGGCGTCCGCTTTACAAGCATTACAGGGGAAAGCCGCCGGCGTAAACATTATCCGGAATACAGGCGCACCCGGAAGCAACACCACCATTAAAATCAGGGGAACAGGAACGATCAACGACGCCGACCCGCTTTATGTCGTGGACGGCTTTATCGTCGACGGAATAGACCACTTCAACCCAAACGATATTGCCAATGTCGAAATACTCAAAGATGCCGCCTCAAGCGCCATATACGGTGCACGCGGCGCAAACGGTATTGTAGTAGTAACGACCAAAAGCGGTGAAAAAGGTGGAACGAAAATTTCTTTCGACAGTTACATGGGCCTCTCCAATCCATGGAAAACAATACCCGTCATGGATATTGAACAATACGCCCTTATGCAGGATTACATCAACGGTTTAAGTAATTACTCCGCCGACGGCCAATTGTATGCTTCCAAAGACCCTGTCACGCAGCAACTCTCTTTCGATCAGACTAAATACCACCGGATAGATACAATCCGCAACAACTCTCCGGCCAACTGGTGGGACGCCATTACTCAAACGGGCGTCAAACAACAATATAACCTGTCGGTATCGGGAGGAAATGAGAAAAACAAATACATGGTCAGTACAAGTTACTACAATGAAAAAGGAATTGTAAAAACGTCGGAATACGACCGTTTCAACGCCCGTTTAAACCTGGACAATCAACTAACATCCTGGTTGAATCTGACTGCTAACATCCTGTACACAAACGAAAACCGCAACATTGTACCTGAAGGAGCAGGCGACGCCTCCGAGGGAGCGGGCAGTATATTGAAACTCGCCATGTATCAAAGTCCGCTGGTATATACTTACGACTCAAAGGGATATTATTCCGAAAATCACCCGATTGCCGTCCTCAACCGAAACCACAACCGAATGAATCGCGACCGTATCGACCTGAATATGAGTTTAACGGCGCAAATTAGCAAACTCCTGACCTATCAGTTTAAGGCGTCGGATTATATCATCCCTGAAACCCGTTCTAATTTCTACGAAGTAAACAAACTGAACGAAGATTTCGCGATACCGGGCGATCTTACAACGGTCTACAAACGTCAAAACAAGACTGACAAATGGGAGATTAACAACCTCCTCACGCTGGCTTGGAACAACAATGCGCATAACCTCACCGTATTGGCCGGTCAGATAGCGGAAGGATACAAATACAGTTACCAGGAATCGACCCGAAAAGGAACAGCGGACAACTCTCCCGAATTGTGGTATCTATCGGGCGCTTACACAGGAGATAAAACCATTGGACTGGATCGTCACTGGACTGCTGCCGGATTTGTCGGGCGAATCAATTACAGTTTGCTCGATCGCTATTTGTTTCAGGCGAATTTCCGTGCCGATGCCTCCTCCGTTTTTTCGGAAAAAGAACGATGGGGCTATTTCCCTTCCCTCTCTCTCGGATGGAAATTCTCTTCCGAATCCTTTATGCAAAACGCCGATTGGCTTACTTTGGGTAAACTCCGCGCAGGATGGGGACAGTTGGGAAACAACCGTATCGACGAAATGTCGCGCTATACGCTTTTGAATACCCAATACAACTATCCCTACGGTATTGGCAACCACATTCTCTATCCGGGTATTATCGCTACCACCATAGGGAATCCGGATATTCGGTGGGAAAAAACGGAAACCATCAATATCGGGCTTGACCTGGGCTTTTTCAGAAATGCACTTATTTTCGGAGTGGAACTTTTCAATAAAGAAACTTCCGACATGCTGTTGCGCGTTCCCGTAACCCTGTCTGCCGGACTGGACGACGCTCCGATGACTAACGCCGGTTCCGTGCAAAATAGAGGAATAGAAATTACATTAAACCACAAGAACAAAATAAATAAGTTCAGGTACGAAATCGGATTCAATATCAGCTACATAAAGAACAAGGTAACAAGTCTGGGAACCGGCAATGAACCGATTTATGGCGCTTGGCTGAACGAATCGAGCATCCTTGACTTTGCAACCAAGACGGCAGTAGGAAAACCCATCGGCAGTTTCTTCGGATACGTAACAGACGGCATATTCAACACCTACGACGAAGTAAAAGCAAGCGCTCAATACGAATACGGAAAAAATGACTTCGAACAGACCACCCGTCCGGGCGATTTCCGTTTCAAAGACCTGAACGGCGACGGACGCATTACGGCCGAAGACCGGACATATCTCGGATCGCCGCTACCCGATTTTGTATTCGGTATCCCATTGTTGTTCAGCTACTCGAACTTCGATTTGAGCATGTTCTTTCAGGGACAAACAGGCAATAAAATCTTTAACGTAATGGATTATTACCTCAACAACGCCGAGGCGGGAAACCTGTATGCCGGTATACGTGAAAACCACTGGTCGGGACAGGTCATTGCGGAGAGGGAATTTTTCCCCTTAAACCTGAACGCTTCCACACCGGACCTTCGTCCGGGCGATACGGGACGCAATTTCAGGGCCTCGGACTTCTTTGTAAAAGACGGATCCTACATTCGCTTGCAGGATATTCGATTAATATACAATTTTAATGAAAAAACATTTTCCAAATGGCATTTGTCTAATCTTTCCGTTTATTTCGGAGTATATAACTTATTGACTTTCACAAAGTACAACGGTTTCGACCCCGAAGTGGGAAAAGTTGCCGAAACAGAAAGCAACAATCTTAATATGGGTGTGGATCACGGGAATTATCCCCAGACCCGCACATTTACTTTTGGACTTAAAATCGGTTTATAATCATAAAATATATCGACTATGAACAAGACATTATTCAAAATACTGGCTGTAACCTTCGGATTAATCCATCTGGCCGGATGCAGCGATTTTTTAGATAAAGAGGTGTTGGGAAATTCAACGGACGAAAATTTCTACGATACCCAATATAAATTGCAGGCCGCCTTGGACGCTGTTTACGACGTACTGCAAATGGATCTTTTCAATGAATGTGAATGGCGCTTCGGCGAAGCCTGCGCCGACGACGTCTGGGGCGGAGACGAAGGACTATCAAGCCAGATGGGGCAATTGGTACAATTCAGGTTCAACACTTCAAACGAATGGATACAAAACAGATATGAAATCAACTATAAAGGAATCCATCGCGCCAACCAGGTAATAGCGAATGCTCACAAAGTGCGCCTGTCTACCAACGATTACATGTCGTATAGAACCGTGCGCGAAATACTGGGACAGGCTAAATTTTTAAGAGCCTTATACTATTTCAATCTGGTTAAAACGTATGGAGGCGTACCGATACGCCCCGAAACGGAAACAGTAGATAATTTTGTCATTCCACGCAGTTCCGCCGCCGAAGTGTACGCCTATATCGAAAAAGACTTGCGAGAAGCCGCCATCCTCTTACCCGCGCGTTATACGAACCAGGATGCAGGAAAAGCAAGCGAAGGCGCTGCCATCGCCCTGTTGATGAAAGTGCTCATGTACCAGTCAACTCCGGGCATAAAGTCCGGTACATGGGAAGAAATGGTGCGTCTCGGTGAATTTTTTATTGAAGGAAAATTAATGACTTATAGCGACATACTCCACTATGACGACGCGGAAGAAGATTGGGAAAGCCTTCGTAAACGACTTTGGTTCAAACCGATGGAATTAAATGAGCCTACCGACCCTTATGAAACGGCTGATACGCCGCTGTCCGAATTACAGAATGCCTATTCACTGGATTACAAGGATTATTACGGAAACAACCTGACTTATGTCGATCAGTTTTTTCAGGCAGGAGAATTTTGTAAAGGCTCTGTTTTTGAAATAGTATTCAAAGAATCTGCCGACGGCTCCGAAGACGACACCAATGAAGGAGTTCCCATTTACGACAATCACTATTCGTCTTCCCCGCAAATATGGACTACGAACGGTATCATTAACGAACTGTTCGTAAACAGCGATGCGCGCAGAAATTTCATTATCGGCCATCAGCAATATGCGCCGGACGGCGATTTGTGCGAGTCGGGGACAGATCGTTTCCTCTCCCTGAAATGGTACACCCCCATCAAAGATCGTCCGCAATACGGAGGCGACAACGGCAAAAACCGTCGATTGATACGTTTCGTGGAAGTTGTTCTGATGTATGCCGAAGCGCTGAACGAATGTGGTCAGGGAGCGCGGGCTTTGGAACAACTGAATAAAAACAAATCACTTGTCAATACCATAACAGGCAGTTCGATAATCTATAAGGCTGGAGGATATGGATACATTCGCGACCAGATATGGACAGAACGGCGGATAGAATTCTGTTTCGAATGGGATCGCTTTTTCGACCTCATACGTCAGAAAAGAGCCGCCGAGGTGATCAAAAGCTATGGCGCCAATCGCGCCAACAGGCGGGGTTATTATTTTCGTAAAGGAGTGAATGAACTCTTTCCCATTCCTCAAAGCGAAATTGATATATCGAATGGACTGGTGGAACAAAATCCGGGATACTAAAAAATAAAGAACAAGGAAATAAGTTTATAAACTTTAAAACCGAATAGAAATGAAAATAGCTTTAAAAACAGGATTGGCGATGTGTATCTCTTTATTCATGATCGCCTGTGAAGAGGAAACCGCTACTACTCCCCGTGCAACAATCACCGTCAATAAAAATCAGTTTACAATCAATGAATCAATGATCATTCAATTTACGGGTGTTGCCGATCAGGTTGCAATCTATACGGGCGACGATATGCACAACTACGATCTGCGCGAGCAAAGCAACACGGGATTTGTAGTGAATAAAAAACTCTTTACCTATTCATACTCGACGCCCGGAGTATACAAAGTCGTATGCCTGGCGTCGACCTATACGGACGGCGCTACCGATCTGAAACGCGATACCTGCTCATTTGACGTTACGGTAATCGACGATCGGACCGAAATAGAACGTATCTCATGTCCACGCATAATATACGACGAAGTATTTGCGGAAAAACACGCAGGAGACGAATGGTTGATGCGACTGCCGCGGAAAATAAAATCAGGCAACTCAACGCCTGCAATCTCCCTTTCCCAGCGCTTGCGTTTTTATATTCAGTCCGACTCAACCAAAGTATATGTCAATGGAAACGAATATTCGAGCACAACGCAATACAACTTGTCGGAACCTGTAGATATTCTGGTTACATCGGATTTCGGAACTACACGTCCCTATAAACTGTATACCCTCAATTATCCGGAATTTACTTCATTCAAATTGCAGGGAGTCGAAGGGACACTGGTACGTAACGAATATGATTACAGCACATTTGAATTGCAGGTAACTCTACCGCAAGATACGGAAACGAGCCATCTTGTACCCGAATTTACAACGTCTTCCCCGTCGGAAAAAGTTTACATTGAAGATATGGAACAGCTATCGGCAACCTCGGCGGTCGATTTTACTCGGAATATTACCTATCGTTTGATTTCAACCCTGTCCGGAAAACCGGACATGCAAGCCGTATCCACAGTAAATGTAAAAATCACTTATCAATAACAAATTAATAACCCGTTTTTTATGAAACACGTACAAATATTATTATCGGCACTGGCAATTTCACTATCTTCTTTCGCGCAACAGATGGCTTCTTATCAGGGTTCACGCATTTTTTGGGATTTGAGCAGTCAAGTTACCGTATTTTCATCCGGAACTTATGCACGCATGATTGAATTGCAGGACGGACGTTTGCTCGCTGTTGCGGAAGCAGGCGGAGGTATCAGCATCACATTCAGTTCGAATAAGGGAACTACATGGAGTTCCCCGCAGCGCATAGCAACTTCGCCAAGCAAGATTTCCTATGCCGTTCCCGATGTAATTCAGTTAGCTGACGGAACTATTTTAGCGGGCTTCAATCCACGTCCGAGCAGTCCGTATTCAACGGATCGCCTTTTTGGCATTCGCGTTGTAAGGAGTGTCAACAACGGTGCAACCTGGAGCGACCCGATTTTTGTTTTTGACGCCCAACACACGTTTAACAATGGCTGTTGGGAACCTGCCTTCCTCGAATTACCGTCGGGAGAAGTACAATGCTACTTTGCCAATGAAAATGAATATACAAGCAGTAACGAACAGAATATTTCCATGTGCCGTTCTTTCGATAAAGGGCAAACCTGGAGCGACCCCGTAACCGTCTCTTTCCGTCCAAGTTCCAGGGACGGGATGCCGGTGCCCTTACTGTTGAAAGACAGGAACGATATAGTGGTTATTATTGAGGACAATGGCTGGCCGGGGCGGGGAAGTTTCGCTGCAACTACCGTACGCACCACTCTTCAGGACAACTGGACGAACGGACCTGTAGGAGCGGGAAGCGTTGATAGACAAATGATATTCGAAACCACTCCCGCAGTAAATATCAATTCCGCCGCGCCGTATATCCGTCAACTTCCCAACGGCGAGACCGTCGCTTCCTATCAGAGTAATGAAAACAGGCCTTCCGGCGATCAATACGTCGATATGTTTGTTGTAATAGGAGATGAACAGGCAAAGAATTTCAAGGCAAAAAGCGCTCCCTTTTCATTGGGAATCGACCAACATTCCATGTGGAATTCGGTATCGGTCATAGATACGGGGATTGTAGCGGCTGTGGGTTCCATAGGTACTCCAAACGGAGGAAACCGTATTGATATGATAAAGGGCTATCCCATTCGTCAGGCAAACGCCGCTTACGGTTCGATTACGGTAGATGGAACAAAAGCTTCGGAAGAAAAATGGACAACGTCGAAAGCGGCGCAACTCTCTATGGGACACATTACTAAAAATAGAACTTCGGTCGACTTTTTGTACGACGATCAATATCTTTACCTGACGGTTCGGGTGATTGACCGGAACATAATCAATACAGGTACCGACAACGACGGTGTACGTTTCTTTATCGACGCTGACAATGTTTCTTCTGCTTACCCTCAGACAGGGATGTACAGTTTCTTTTTCGATACGGACGGTAGTGTCGAATTACAGCGCGTCGCAAACGGCGCCACAGTCTGGACAACGGATGGTAACACTTCCGGAATTCTGTACGCCGTTGACGTAAAAGCAAGCTATTATAACATAGAAGCAGCCATTCCCTGGAGTCTGCTCGGCAAAGCGGCGCCTCCCGTAGAAAGCCGAATGGCCATAGCGGTCGAAATTACAAATAAAGAAGAAGAAACGTCGACCACCGAAGGTATAGCCGATGTAAAAAACAACGCTTCCTGGACCTGGCTGGAATTTAGGCTCATTCCGCATGAAAATGTTGGCATCGCAATTCCTCGCAAAAATAATCCGGACATAAAGACTTTTATAAACAACCGTATTCTGCATGTAAACAGCCCTTGCACGATAAGGGAACTGTCGCTCTTTTCATTTAGTGGCAAGTTAATGGATAAAAGAAAAAATATCGGTCAAAATTATCAGATTTCTCTTCCCTTTCAGGGAGGAGGAATTTTAAAATTGTATTTGGATGATGAGAGGGTGGTGAACAGGAAGATATTGTTTTAATGCTCTTCTTCATCGGATTTGTTCAGGAATCACATACGAAGACACCCTCCCTAAACGGCGCTGGGATTAGCTTCTTATATTTTATTATTTTCCGGTCTCAATTTCCGTACCACAGCTCCTGTTCGCCACATTTCACTTTCGCGCAATTCTTTCAATTCCTGTTCTAAACCTTCACGATAATCCGGTTTGGAATTAGCGTCAATCGATCGTTGCGCCTCATTTCCATTCGCTACTTCTTTATACAATTTTTCAAAAACCGGTTTTGTTGCATCGTGAAAAGCGCCCATCCAATCCAAAGCGCCGCGTTGCGCTGTTGTAGAACAATTGGCATACATCCAATCCATTCCTTTTTCGGCAAAGAGCGGCATTAACGATTGCGTTAATTCTTCTACTGTTTCGTTGAAAGCTTCCGAAGGAGAATGACCGTTTTCGCGCAACACTTCGTATTGAGCCGATAATATCCCTTGTATTGCTCCCATCAAAGTACCGCGTTCGCCGGTAAGATCGGAAAATACTTCCCGTTCGAAATCGGTCTCAAACAAGTATCCGGAACCAACTCCGATACCCAATGCAATTGTTCTTTCCCGCGCTTTTCCGGTGGCATCTTGGAAAACGGCAAAACTGGAATTTAAACCGCGCCCATCCAAAAACATCCGGCGTAAAGAAGTTCCCGAACCTTTAGGAGCTACCAAAATTACATCAATATCCGAAGGCGGTATAATTCCTGTTCGTTCTTTGTAAGTAATGCCGAAACCATGAGAAAAATACAGCGCTTTTCCTGTTGTCAAATGAGATTTGATACGCGGCCATACTTCAATTTGAGCTGCATCGGAAAGTAAATATTGAATAATTGTACCTCTTTTTACAGCTTCTTCAATCTCAAAAAGCGTTTCGCCCGGAATCCAGCCGTCTGCGATCGCTTTTTCCCAAGTTTTGCCTCCTTTGCGTTGTCCGACAATCACTTTGAAGCCATTGTCGCGTAAATTCAACGATTGACCGGGACCTTGTACTCCATAACCAATCACAGCTATGGTTTCATTTTTCAAAAATTCTTTTGCCTTTTCTAACGAAAATTCTTCACGGGTAACGACTTGTTCGTCTGTTCCGCCAAAATTTATTATTGCCATCCGACTTATATTATTTATTATATCAATTTAAAATGTATGATACTTTTATTTCCAAAAGATGAGTGATTTTCACTTCGCCTCCCTGATAATCGCTATTATTTTTCCAGTCTAAGTTATGTGCATAACCGACTCCGGCTATACCGCTAAATACCCAATTTTTATCAAATGCTCTTTTAATTCCGATGTGGAGATTTGTCAGAATAACATTGTTGGGCTGTAAATTTTTAATTATTCCGATTGAAGTATATTTTATGCCTACGCCAATAAAATTACCGGAATTTTGCATAAGGGTATTCCCGTTTTTATGTCTTCTTCCCCGGTTAAAATAAAATTCACCTTTAAAAGAACCGTAAAAAGAAGGATCTTCATAATGGGTCAAATACTCTACTTTTCGTTTTTCTACTACATATCCTCCTCCTAATCCGGTTTCAAGTTCTATTAAAAATTCCGAACTTACAGGCGTTTCGAATGACAGACCTAAACCGGAAGTCCCGCCGTCAACTTTCAAAATAGTCCTTAAACTTGGAATAGAAGTTTTGTATTCCTGAGAAAATCCCCACTGAATTATCAGTAGACTAATCAGTAAAAAAATCATTTTTTTCATTCTTCTCATGTTTTTCATGTTTTTATTATTTCCAAATAATTCTGCTTCTGCAAATAGATTCTTCACCTTTTTTTGTGTCGATAATATACTCATTTTCAGAAACCGATTGCTTATATAATTTGAGTTTATCTCCAAAAGTTCCTTCGGCCAAATATACGATTTCAAATTTATGGATAAATTTTTCCTTAAAAATATTCAAATCAAAGGTATTAACAATATGTTCCATATATTTGACGCTGTTCATGTGTTTGTTAATGTCAATGTCGCTGTAACGGACCGAATATCCCATACTGGATTCTAATCCGTTTACCGAAGGGATTTTTGCCAACTTCTCTATCGGACATCTTTTTTCCTGTTCAATATAATCCTGCAAATCGGGACGCCATACCGGAATATCAACCGGGCGGCGAGTTTCGATATCAATGGCAGCCCATATCGTGCGGGCATAACCAATGATTCGTTTGTTTTTGTTTATAAAACAAAAACAACGTTGGGTAAAGAAACGAGTTACATTTTCCACCCAAGTTTCTACCGTCAAATCTTCGTCATGTTCCGGATATTCCGACATTTCGATGGAAAGCCGTGATAAAACCCAAGCTACATTATCTTTCAAAATATTGTTATATCCAAATCCCCGCTCGTGAGCGTGAATAGTGGCAGCCTGTAAAATAAAATTGCTCACTACCGGAAGTGTGGCCTTTCCCGTGAAATCGCATACATACGATTCGATATGAAATTTAAATGAACCGACTTTAGGAAACATATTTAAAATAAAAATTAAAAATTAAAAACTTTGAGTTTCTCTTCCATAGCGGCCAGCATATCACTTAATCTTTCTACTTTCGACTTCGTAATTGCGATCCGCCCTGAACGAATGAATTGTAAAACACCTGTTGTTTCTTTTAATTCTCTAAACAGGGCTTGTGTTTCATCGTAATGACCGGTTTTTTCTAAGACCGTCCATATCTCGGTCAAATCCAGAATGCGAACATTATACCGACGAACAATATCTTCAATCGACCCCAAAGATAGTAATTTTTTGGTAGAAATTTTATATAAAGCAATTTCTTGAAAAACTAAATCTTCATCCGTATTGTAATAGGCTTTCACTATATCTACCCGTTTGTCGATTTGTTTTGCCACTTTATCAATCGTTTCTTTGTTGGTGTAGGTCGTAATTGTAAATTTATGAATGCCTTCAATGGCAGAGGGTGAAACCGATAATGTTTCAATATTCAATCCTCGGCGAGTAAAAATAATCGTCACTTGGTTTAATAAACCGACTGTATTTTCTGAAAAAATGGTGACCGTAAATAATTTGTTGTTATTCATTCCCTAATAATATATTTGTTACTGCGCCGCCTGCCGGCATCATCGGATAAACCATTCCTTTCCGAATCACTTTTGTTTCCAGCAAATAAGGCCCTTTTGTTTCTAACATTTCTTTAATAGCTTTGTCTAATTCTTCTCGTGTTTCAACCGAACGGCCCGGTATGTAATAGGCCGCCGCTATTTGAATAAAATCAGGATTTTTCATGACTGTTTCGGAATAACGTTCTGCATGGAACAACTCCTGCCACTGCCGCACCATTCCCAAGAAATTATTATTCAAAAGTATTATTTTTATATCTATATTCGATTGCATGATTGTTCCCAATTCCTGAATAGTCATCTGCAAGCCGCCATCTCCTGCAAAAAGACAAATTGTCCGTTCCGGTGCTCCGAATTTTGCGCCGATTGCGGCAGGCAAACCAAATCCCATCGTTCCCAAACCACCTGAAGTGACCACACTTCGTGTTTGATTGTATTTGAAATAACGCACGCCCATCATTTGGTTTTGACCCACATCCGTTACCAAAACAGCCTTGTGTCCGGTAGCTTCGGAAATCTTATTTACAATTTCTCCCATTTTCAAGGGGCCGCTTTCCGGATAAAGCTCTTTATTTATAACAATTTGTAATTCTTTTTCCCATAGAGTTTTAAATTCGTTTTTCCATTCGGTATGCTTATTTTCTTTCAAAAGGCTTGTTACTTCTACCAATGTTTCTTTGACGTCGCCTAAAACAGCGATATCTGCTTTAATATTCTTATTGATTTCGGAAGGGTCGATATCAAAATGGATAATTTTGGCTTGTTCGGCATATTTATTCAAGTCGCCCGTAACCCTGTCGTCAAAACGCATTCCGATGGCAATCAGAACATCACATTCGTTTGTTTTCAGATTTGGAGCCAGATTTCCATGCATACCCAACATTCCAACATTCAACGGCTCACCGGAAGAAAGAGCCGAAAGTCCTAACATCGTGGATGCAGCAGGAATATCCGCTTTCCGTAAAAAATCCGCCAATTCTTTTTCAGCATTACCGAGTATAACTCCCTGTCCGACCAGTGCGAACGGTTTTTGGGCGTTGTTGATAAGTGCGGCGGCGGTTTCCAAACTTTCCGGTTCTGTATCGGGAACAGGAATATAGGAACGTATGTGGTTTATCGCGATCGGTTGATAATCGACTGTTCCAATCTGTGCATTTTTGGTAACATCCAACACTACAGGTCCCGGACGGCCACTGGCGGCGATATAAAATGCCCGAGCTATCGCCCAAGGAATGTCTGCTGCACTTCGTATTTGATATGCCCATTTGGTAATAGGTTGAGTAATACCGATTACATCTATTTCTTGAAATGCGTCTGTTCCCAACAAAGCGGCAGGAACTTGTCCGGCAATCACCACGATCGGAGTACTGTCCATCATTGCATCGGCGATTCCTGTGATGGTGTTGGATATTCCGGGCCCGGAGGTGACAAGTGTTACGCCCACTTTTCCCGAAACACGGGCATAACCTTGCGCTGCATGCGTAGCGCCTTGTTCGTGACGAACCAATATGTGGTTCAATTTATCCTTATAATCGTATAGTGAATCGTAAATAGGGATGGCTTGTCCCCCCGGATAACCAAAAACGGTGTTCACTCCTTCGTGAATCAAAGCCTCTAATAAAGCCTCACTCCCTTTTATCTGATTTTTAATAGATGACGAATGATCCGGATTAAAACGGATATTATTTTGTTTCATTATAAAATATCTTTTACATACCTAAATTATCCTCACTGCGCCTTTGTCGGCTGAACTGACCATTGTAGCGTATGCTTTCAGCGCTTTGGAAACGGTCCGTTGCCGGTGAGGAGGAGTAAACGCTTGGGGGCCTCGTTTTAGTTCTTCTTCTCGTCTTTTTTCCAATTCTTCATCCGAAAGTGCGACATGAATCGTTCGGGCGGGGATATTAATTTGGACGATGTCTTTGTCTCTTAACAATCCGATGTTTCCTCCTGCGGCGGCTTCGGGAGATATATGTCCGATGGAAAGCCCCGACGTTCCGCCGGAGAATCGTCCGTCGGTAATCAACGCACATACTTTTTCCAAGCGCCGCGATTTGATGTAAGACGTTGGGTAGAGCATTTCCTGCATTCCGGGCCCTCCTTTCGGCCCTTCATACACAATGACTACTACGTCGCCTGCCACCACACTGCCGTTCAATATACCTTCACATGCAGCCTCCTGAGAGTCGAATACTTTGGCCGGCCCCGAAAAGACAAGTATATTTTCGTCTACTCCTGCTGTTTTTATCACACAACCGTCGGAAGCGATATTTCCTTTCAAAATCGCTAAACCGCCGTCGTTGCTGTAAGCATGTTCGACGCTACGTATACAACCCGTTGCGCGATCTGTATCCAACTCGTCATAATAATTTTCCTGTGAACCTAATTCCAAATTAAACCGGTTGCAGGGAGCCGATTCGTAAAGGCGCATGGCTTGAAAACTGATTGTATCGCCGCAAATATTGTATTCATCCATTATTTCCGAAAGTGTATAACCGTCTACCCGTTTGACCGATCCGTCAATCAAACCGGATTTGTGCAATTCTTTCATAATGCCGAGAACACCTCCCGCTCGATTCACGTCTTGAACATGATATTTGTTTGTATTGGGAGCCACTTTGCAAAGACAAGGCGTTTTACGGGAAAGTGCATCAATGTCTTGCATTGTGAAATCGACTCCTGCTTCTTGCGCTATTGCCAGAAGATGCAAGACGGTATTGGTAGAACCTCCCATTGCTATATCCAAAGCCATCGCATTTAGAAATGCTTTTTTGTTTGCGATACTTTTCGGGAGTATGCTTTCATCTCCTTCTTGGTAATATTTGTACGCATTTTCAACAATCAGCAGGGCAGCTTCGGCAAACAATTTTTTTCGGTTGAGATGTGTAGCCAAAACAGTACCATTCCCCGGCAAAGCCAAGCCGATAGCCTCATTCAGGCAATTCATGGAATTGGCCGTAAACATACCGGAACAAGAACCGCAGGTAGGGCAAGCATTTGATTCGATGCGTCGGATTTGTTCATCGCTTACCGATGCGTCAGCACTTTGCACCATTGCATCAATCAAATCTAATCCGCGGCCATCCAAACGACCGGCTTCCATCGGTCCTCCGGAAACAAAAACAGCCGGAATATTCAAACGCATAGCAGCCATCAACATTCCTGGAGTAATTTTATCGCAATTGCTTATACAAATCATGGCGTCCGCTTTATGCGCTTCAATCATATATTCTACACTATCGGCAATTAAATCGCGGGAAGGAAGTGAATAAAGCATTCCATCGTGGCCCATAGCAATGCCGTCGTCAATAGCGATCGTATTAAATTCAGCGGCAAAACAGCCGGTTTTTTCAATTTCCGATTTAACAAATTGACCGATTTCATGAAAGTGAACGTGTCCGGGCACAAATTGTGTAAACGAATTGACAACGGCAATAATGGGTTTTCCTGTCTGGTTATCCTTCATTCCATTGGCTTTCCACAACGAACGGGCGCCGGCCATTTTTCGATCGTGTGTACTTGTATGGCTTCGTAATTGTATTTTCATATACCGTATTTTCATATTTGGGTGCAAAGGTAGTATTATTTACATTGAAATTGCAAGTATTTCAATGTAAATAATCAGAGATTTATTATAAATTAAAAGAAAAACAGTGCTATTTGCATTGAATCGGTATTTTGTCGAAATCATCAACGAAACAAATCTATATGTTCCGGAGAATTTCACGTACAATAATTTTCTTGCCTGTTGATGCAGTCCGTCTTGTCTGAAAACTAAGAGTTAAGAACTAAGAATGGAGGAAGGAAGACCGAAGGTCTTCCTTCCTCCATTCTTAAGCACGAAAGCACGAAAGCACGAAAGCACGAAAGAGCGAAAGCACGAAAGCACGAAGGGGCGAAGGCACGAAGGGGCGAAAGCACGAATGGGCAACGCCCATATATGAGTTAAGAATGGAGAAGCGGGATTATTCCAGACGGGATGCGATTTCGCCCCTTCGTGCTTTCGCGCCTTCGTGCTTTCGTGCTTTCGCGCTTTCGCGCTTTCGCGCCTTTTTAACTATTCAATAAAAAAAATATGATTTTTTGTTTGCAATTGTAAATTTAATAACTAACTTTGCCGATAAAAATATCGAAAGCAAGATATTTTTCATATTATTTATAACTTTGGATGGTATTTGACGCGGTTTTAGAAGAGAAGAACATTTAATTTATTAACAACAACACGATGGAACATAAAGCGAACATAAAACGTATTCATTATCGGGGCTAAGTCTTTTTTTTCGTAGAGACAAAAAAAAGATTTAGTCCCTGAATCAGATCCATATACATTCTGGAACTTTGTAGCATTTTTTACCGGTAAGGTTAATCTTTTATTTTTTTATATTATAAAAAACTATTATTTAAATTATATATTAATTTTTAAAATTTTATTTTAAGATGAAAAAAATTAAACAAATTTTCGCAGCCGCCCTTATTGTGGCAGGCTCAGTGTTTAGTTTGGCGAATGTCTTTGCACAATCGCCGCCCATTACACCTGTCGACACCGTTAATTACAAGAACGGCGTCGAAAAGTACATTGGGGAAGTTGTTCCCCTGTCAGGCAATTCGGTTGGCCTGACAAGTATAGGTTTTATTGCTCCCGGCGGGTCGGTATTTACCACTTCGTCGTACTCTTTGAAGTCCGGACGTTACTTTTCGATTTCCAGTCCGGAGATTTCGCCTGCGAACACCCTGTATCTGAGTGTCAATTTCTCGGTAGGTTCGCCGGCGCTTCCTTTTGGAGACGTACTGGATACCCTCACGATCAGCGCTAATGGCGCAAGCGATTTTGTCTTGCCTTTGCGAGCCACTAACGTGCCGTTTACGGTAGATGCCCCCGTTACGCGATTCCCCGATATTGTGTTGCCGGGAACTTCCTCCAGTGTGCAACTGCCGATCACGATAACGACCGTGAATCAGAATCTGGACTTTTTCACAGGGCGTTTTATCGGAGATACGCTGACATTCGTTGTAAACAAAACGGGAACAAACCCGGGCAATCCCATCTCTACCGTTGGTATGGAAGCCTTTTTTAATCCGCCGACTTTCGCTCCGGAGACAGACTCGCTGTTCAGGGATACGCTGCTTGTGACCCATTGGTCTTATCCCGAACTGAGTTACAAGATTTCTTTTGAGGGCCTTTCCGCCAATATTGTCGCA
>JAIRLY010000252.1 GCA_031259075.1 Dysgonamonadaceae bacterium
TATCCGGAATATTATGTTTTGAAAGTCAATAAGTTCAATGATATAGCCAAAGACAGTCTGGACGAATGGATTTATTTTTTGAAACACAATGTAATCAAAGAAAATTTTAAGGCGAAAGGATTGGAAAAAGCGCGCGAAGTACTGGATCGTGACAATCTCACATCGGAGGAACGTTCGGATTACGATTATTTAGAGCAGATACGGAGTGAGAATCGGAGTATGATCTTTACAGCTAAATACGAAGGAGAATTTGAAGAACGTAAAAAACGCGAAAAGGCGGAAGCTGAACTTGCCGAAAAAGAAGCTGAACTTGCCGAAAAAGAAACTGAACTTGCCGAAAAAGAAACTGAACTTACTAAAAGAGAAGCTATTCTTGTGAAAGAACGTGCTGAAAAAGAACGCGCTTTAGCTGAAAAAGAAACGCTTGCCGCTGAGCTTGTTTCCTTAAAAGCTCTTTTTAATAGTAAATCGTAGCTTTACAACGATGATTGATACTATAAATATTAACTATTTCTAAATATTCTATAATAATCTGAATGAAGCGTTTCGCATCTCATTATCTTTTTTTCCCTCCTAATGAAGTATTCAAATTGCATTACATTGAATTGGATGAAAATAATTATTTTCAAGGTATTTTTCCTTTAGACAAAGAGATAGCTAAGACTTCTTTCCATAATGGAGTACTTCTTCCTTTCAAACAAGAAATTTCTCCCGAACATCTGTTACTAATTTTAAAGGAAAAAGAACAAACAAATCCGGAAAAATCAATATTCCAACTTTTAGAAGACCAAGATTTTCCCGAAATCAGAAAAAATGATGTTGTCTTCTTATATATTTTAGATGGAATAGACTTGTTGACGGCGAAATTCTGCACAAGTAATAGCCGTTGCAACAGCTACATTCAACGATTCGGTTGATGCTATACCCTGAGGAAAATTCGGAATATATAAACGGTTATTTATCCGTTTTTCCACTTCAGAACGGATACCATTCCCTTCATTACCCATTATAATTAGTCCGGAATCACTTAATTTTTCCTGATAAATATTCTGTCCATCCAAAAAAGTTCCATAGACCGGAAATGCTTTCAGTTCATCCAGCCATTCAGGCAAAAACTCATAAAATATGTTCACACGAGCAATGCTACCCATACTCGCTTGTACTGTTTTCGGATTATAAACATCAGCAGTATCCGGAGAACAAATGATTGTCTTTATTCCAAACCAATCGGCCAGACGAATGATTGTCCCGAAATTACCAGGGTCTTGAATCCCGTCTAATACCAGACTTAATTCTTTTTCAAGCAAATTCTTTTCCAAACGAACATGAGGTTGAACAAAAACAGCTATTACATCTTGCGGATTTTTCAATAAACTGGCTTTCTCTATCTCCTTTTCATCGGCAACAATAAGTTCTTTAACTGTTAAATCTCCTTGCATTGCCATCCAAGAAGCTTGAGCGATCAATAATTCACATTCGAAAGATTTCAGAAGGTCGGCCACTAATTTGTTCCCTTCAGCTAAAAACAAACCGGTTTCCAAACGCTGTTTTTTCTTTTCCAGCGATTTTATAAATTTAATTTTATTTTTACTCAACATTCAAAACAAATTTTATTCCACAAAACTAAGAAACTATTTTGTAATAAGATTATCTTTGTATGAAAAATTGAAAATTAAAATGATTCATCGACATTTTGTCGTTACCGGTTTATTGGTTTTCTTTATACTTGGCTTGTATTCGTGCAACTCAACTAAATTTGTCCCTGAAGGAGAATATCTTTTAGACAAAGTAGATATTAAGTCGGATATTTCCGGTTATAAAAGTATGGAATTAAAACCTTATTTAAAACAACATCCTAATTATAAGATGTTTGGTTTGAATAAAACTATGTATCAAATCTACAATTGGGCCGGTAAGGATACAAGTAAATGGATCAATCGGTTTATTAAAAAGATAGGAGAAAAACCGGTGATTTTCGATTCTACCTTAGTTTATAAAACAAATATTGAATTAAAAAAATTGTTTGTCAATATGGGCTATATTAATGCGGAAGTTTCTTCTGAAATTTTGCGTTATAATAAAAAAGCAAGCGTAACTTATCGTATCGTTGGAAATACTCCTTATCGTATACGACACTATACCTCTTTTATTGAAGATTCTCTGATTGAAAAGGAATTGTATGGCGGAATAAACAAAGAACCTTTGCAGCGAGTTTTCGATGAAACGTCCTCTTTACGTGCTCCTTATGTAAAAGAGGGAATGTTGTTCGACCGCAATCTTCTGGATGCTGAAAGAGAACGACTTACCACCCTTTTACGAAATAGAGGTTATTTTACGTTTACCAAAGAAAATATTATTTACGATGCCGATAGCTCATTAAATGCCAATAAAGTAGATTTAAAACTAAAATTACAAGCTTTACAAAAAACAAATATCGACGACACCACAACGTCTTATCCTTCTTTCAAAAAATATTATTTTGATCAAATCTTCTTCTATTTGGATTACGATCCATTGAAAATCACTAATTTAAACGATTATCCCAAACAAGATAGCATCGTATACAAAAATTATACGATTTATTATTATGGCAGTAAACCTTCATTAAGAACAAAAACGCTATTAGATAATTGTTTTATAACTCCGGAAAATCAATATTCTCAACTGGGAGAAGATTTTACGTACTCTTCTTTTTCCACATTGCGAACTTTAAATAATATTCATATACAGTTTAAAGAAAAATTGAGGAATGATTCGGCTCTATTAGATTGTCAAATTCTCATGATGCCTGCACAGAAGCAGTCCATATCGTATTCTGTGGAAGGAACCAATACGGCAGGCAATTTAGGAGTCGCTTCTTCCATAAGTTATATGCACAAGAATCTATTTCGGGGATCAGAAACGTTTAATTTCAGAGTAAGAGGCGCTTATGAAACTATTAGTTTCTCTGATTTTTATTTAGAATTAGGCGGTGAAGCATCTCTTCATTTTCCGATGTTTATCTTTCCTTTTGTTAAAATTTCCTTTTTACGAAAAATGCAAACATCTACCGAATTTTCTTTGAGTTACAATTATCAAACACGTCCGGAATACGACCGTACTTTATTATCCGGAGGAATTCGCTACCAATGGAAAGGAAGAGACAAATTAGCTGCTCGTCACCGATTTGATTTACTGGATATTGATTATGTTTATCTTCCCAGAAAAGACCTTACTTTTATAAATAATCTACCTTCAAGCGCCAAATATTTCGGTTATACAGACCAATTTATAGTGGGAACAAGTTATTCATTTTATCACTCTACTGTCGATCCTACTCATAAACAAAAAGATGTCTATTCTTTCCGTTTTTCACTGGAAGCAGCAGGAAATATGCTTTACGGATTAAGTTCTCTGTTTGATTGGAGAAAAGACGAATTTGGTTCGTATCAATTATTTGGGACTTATTTTGCTCAATTTGTGAAAGGAGATTTCGACTATGCGAAAACGGTGGTATTTGATAAACAAAATTCCATTGCATGGCGGATCGGAGGGGGAATTGGCTTTCCTTACGGCAATTCCCAAATGCTTCCTTTCGAGAAACGATATTACTCTGGAGGAGCCAATAGCGTACGAGCATGGTCGGTTCGAGAATTAGGTCCGGGATGTTACATTTCCGATGCATCCACTACTTTTTTCAATCAATCGGGAGATATTCAATTGGATTTGAATTTAGAATACCGTACCCGTTTCTTTTGGAAATTAGAAGCAGCAGCTTTTGTCGACGCCGGTAATGTCTGGACTATTAAATACTATGAAGGTCAGGAAGGCGGTGCTTTTCAGTTGAATTCGTTCTACAAACAAATTGCTTTGGGATACGGATTAGGCCTGCGGTTGGATTTTGATTATTTTCTGATACGTTTCGATTGTGGAATGAAAGCATACGATCCGTCCAAACAAGGAAAAGAAAGATGGGCTTTATTCCGTCCTAATTTAAAAAATAATTTTGCTTGGCATATTGCGGTCGGTTATCCATTTTAAAAAAACAGCATTTATCTTTTGAATTTCTTTTGAAATTATATACCTTTGCAGGCGAAAAAAAATGGTCCGGTAGCTCAGCTGGATAGAGCAACAGCCTTCTAAGCTGTGGGTCGTGGGTTCGAATCCCGCTCGGATCACAAAAAAATATTTATCTGTAAACTACTTGTAATCAGTACAATCACTTCTAAAAGCAGCATTTATTCAGTACTGTAAAATCGTTTATTATCCTTATTATTTGCTAAAATATTAAAATAAATTTGTTATTTTTGCAGAAAAAAATTACAAATAAAAGGAACGGAAAACTTTGCTATAACCGGACAAAAACAGAGGGGAAAAGAAAAGACAAAGCATACATTGAAGTGCTCATAAACGAAGAAATATTGCCGCTGCTTGAAAAATACAAAGGGGGAAGGAAGCTGTTTAATTTTTCGGAACATTACGCCGATTCCGATATATTTCTAACCGCCGTCAATAAAGGCTTGAAATCTCTTTGCCTGAAAGCCGGCGTACCCAAAATAACCGTCTACTGGCTTCGGCATACTTGGGCTACGATTGCCCAAAACAAGTGTGGCGCATCTACCGAATTAGTTGGTTTTTGTCTGAATCATGCTTCAGCACACCGGATTACGGAAGGGTATATCGAAAAAGATTTTTCCCCGGTCGATATTTTGAACAGAAAAGTCTTAAATTATATATTTGAATGTTCGCCGTATTAGAAAATAAACCGCCCGATCTTCACAGGCCGGGCGGCTTCATAACTATCTATTTTATGAAAAACTTTTTCTTCAGACACCTGAAAATAAGATACCCCGCGACAATCGCCATTAAAATCCGGCCCAGCCATATCTGGAAGTTCTGCAATCCGGTAACATAATTGACCCGTTCACCCGGTACGTCCACCGGATAGGGAATACGGATTGTATCGTTCAGATAGACCGAATCCCGCAACAGCTTATCTCTGTAAAGATACTTGTATACCTGCATCCAAACCGTGTCGCCTTTCACCTTTATAAACACCGAATCGCGCAGGTAAATCGAATCCCGCAGGTAGTTGTCCCGGTACTCCGTTCGGGTGCTTTCTACCGGAACGTAAACGGTTTTGTTGCAAGCTGGAAAACCGATAAAAAACAGGATAAAAAGTAATGTTGCTTTCATTGCCATAAAAATAAAACAGGTCCGAACTTGGATACCGCCCGGACATGAAAAAGGCGGTGAAATCGCTGTGTTGGATTTACCGCCCTTGGAGTTTGATGATTGTCGATTAGAATTTTTACATCACATTTTTGTCGTATTTGAATACAGCTACATCGCTTATTGTTTTT
>JAIRLY010000276.1 GCA_031259075.1 Dysgonamonadaceae bacterium
GAAACTTACCACGAATCCCAAAAGCGGACGGAAGACGAAAGCAAACCGTTGCGTCCGATAATCCATACGTCGAGATAAAGTATTCGGAGGTGATTGAGATGCAAAAATAGACTTAACACAGACGAAAAACGTATCACGGTTAAAAGTTAAACCCGGATTACCGGATAAAATTTGTTCGGTGCCGGACAGGTTCTTTTTCCGGGAAGGGAACCGTTTCTTTTGCAACATCTATGCATTTCAGCAACCATGCCATGTTCCGTCCCAAAGTCCGCATCACCTGCAAGCCTTCCAAATCCTGCCTCACTTCTTCCGGCGTTTGACCGTGAACTTCATTCCAGTATTGCGAAGACACTACCGGCATACTCGATATGGTAAAATACTTGTTCAGAGCATCAAAGGCAGATGCGGCGCCTCCACGCCTGCAACTGACAACCGCAGCAGCGGGTTTATAAGCAAAAGCATTGCCGCCGGCAAAAAACACCCGGTCTAAAAGCGCCAGTAAAGCGCCATTGGGCGAAGCGTAATAGACCGGCGAACCGACTACGATTCCGTCCGCTTTTTTCATCAAGTCGATACATTCATTTACCGGATCGTCCGAAAAGGAACAGTATCCGGTTTCTCTACATTTTCCGCAGGCAATGCAGCCCCGGATCGCTTTTGTACCGATAGAAAAAATACAGGTTTCAATACCCTGCCGTTCCAGTTCTCCCGACACTTCGGACAAAGCGGTAAAAGTACATCCGTTTTTGTGGGGACTTCCATTAATTAACAGAACATTCATATTGATTATTATTCAGTTATATATAAATCAAAACACATAATCGCCGTTTTTATTCACAGAAACATTCAAGGTTCTTTTCTCTTTTTCAAACTTGTCATAACCGGTTTTCAGGTTGGTCCAAAAAGCAATAAGTTCCTCGTTGGCTTTGTACTTTTGTTGATATGCATTGAAATTAACATCTGTCATCCGGAAAGGAAAAATATAAACAGGAATCTTGCTTTGACCGTTATTCCTCGCAAGAACGGCATACAGATAAATTTCTTTTATTACATTGTCGGTCATCGGAAGGCAACCAATCGTAACACAGGAACCGTGAATAAATATATCGCCGCCCAATTTTTCCGCATGGCTTTTTTTCCTGTCGGATAGATTGGGATAATTAATTCCTAACGACAGGTAAAAATTGCTAAAGGGATTGAAACGGTCAATATGATAAAAACCTTCCGGAACTTGTCCGTCACCCTCTTTCCGTTTGGGGCCAAGTTTGCCCGAAGAACGGCAAATGTTATAGGAAGCTATTTTTGAACAGGTTGAATCCGTTTTATTTTTGGCATAAATTTCCAATTGTTTTTCAGATTTGAATACTGTAATCAGGATATGAACAGAATCCGGTGTTAATCTGTTTTTACGCAAATTCTCTTTTACCGCTTTTTCCTTTTCTGCAATAGCCGTTCTTACTCTGGAATAGCTTTTCTGTTGTTGCAGAAAAGTTGTTTGTGCCGGAAGGGTAAAACAAACTGCCTGCAAAATGATTATCAAAACACTTTTCAAATTCATGTCATTTAATTTTTTGGTTTTTTCAACCGGAAGAAACAGACATCAAAAATACGGCAATAATTGTTCATGACAAAATTATATACTGTTAAGAAATGATTAAAGCATGAATTTCCAATAACCTTTTTATACGCTTAAACCCTATTCTTTGACATATACTTAAAATATTTCAAAAAGGAAAAGGTCTATGCACAAATATAGGGGGAATAATATCAATAGAAAGGGACATCGCGCTCTTTCGCCAATAGTCCGTAGGACTTTAATAGCATCGTCATTTTCTATTAATCCCCTACGGGAATCGGGAGAGGGTGATACACGTTTTTCTATTGATATATATCGCCTACGGCAAATGTAGAGGGCAATACACGGTTTTGCACATTTTCCGAAAGTGGGAAACTTGAGTAATTTTAATTGGGGTATTAATCCGGCCTTATTCCCGTTTTGGGCGCCGCGTTCCTGTGTATAAATAACAAAATCCTTGAGAAACTGCTCTGTAATTTCGTTGAAATAGTAAGTAGAGAATTTCCGGTTATACACTTTTTCTGTAAACTGTTCCAAATTAATTTGTTTTAATAGCTCCTGATCAGGCTTAATTAACCTGCATAATTGCCTACATAAGATTAGGGTTATTTGCTATTAACCGGTTAAAATCAACGGAAAATATACAAATAAGTTATTTGTCCGTACTACCGGTTTTAATTAATTGTCTTAATATTAATTGGTTAGAAAAGAATTTGAATATACACTAAAAATTTGTATCTTTATGACGACAATTATTATTATTTTTGCATTGTCATTGAGAACGACTGTTAATTTATTTTTCGATAATATTTATGAATTTAATGCAGGATATCATAGCACGGGCAAAATCCGATAAACAACGGATCGTGCTTCCCGAAGGTACGGAAAAACGAACTTTATTTGCCGCCGATCGATTAATTGCCGATGAAGTGGCTAACCTTATTTTAGTAGGAAATCCTTCCGAAATAAAATCTTTATCAAATCAATACAATCTTCCGCATATCAAGAATGCAACTATTATTGATCCCGTCAATCACGAAAAGAAAACAGAATATGCAGAGTTGCTTGCCGGTTTGCGAAAAAGCAAAGGAATGACGATAAAGGAAGCTGAAAATATTGTGGAAAATCCGTTGTATTTGGGTTGTTTGATGATTAAAAACGGAGACGCCGACGGAGAAATTGCCGGAGCGCAAAATACTACCGGCGATGTATTGCGTCCCGCTTTGCAAATCATTAAAACAGCTCCCGGAATCAGTGTGGTTTCCGGCGCTTTCTTAATGTTTATTCAAGATAAATCGTATGGTAAAGACGGAATATTAGTGTTTGCCGATTGTGCCGTAATGCCGAATCCCAACGCCAAAGAATTGGCTGAAATTGCCGTTGCAACCGCGCGAACAACGCAAGCCATTGTAGGCGTCGAACCGAAGGTCGCTATGTTAAGTTTTTCTACCAAGGGAAGCGCTCAACATGCATTGGCCGACAAAGTAATCGAAGCAACCCGAATAGCCAAAGAATTGGCTCCTGACTTGTTAATTGACGGTGAATTGCAAGCGGATGCCGCTTTGGTGCCTTCTGTCGGCACAAGTAAAGCGCCCGGTAGTCCGGTAGCAGGAAAAGCGAATGTATTGGTTTTTCCTAATCTGGAATGTGGCAATATCGCTTATAAACTGGTACAAAGATTAGGAAATGCAGAAGCAATCGGGCCTGTCCTCCAAGGAATGGCAGCGCCGGTCAACGATTTATCAAGAGGATGCTCCGTTGAAGACATCTACAAAATGGTAGCAATCTGCGCTAATCAGGCTATGAAAAAGTAAGTGAGCAACAAGTGTCAACAAAAAAATACAATACAATGGCAGAAACAATTATAGAACCGATTGAACCGTTTGGCCTTTCTTCTAAAAACAGAAAGAAATCTTTATTTTCTAAAATCGGGGTAGTGGGAGCCGGTAGAGATGGAAGAAACATTATTCGATTGACTTCGTCTACCGGTTTGGAAGTGATTTTTATCGAAGTGAATCAGGAGCGAATCGATTTTGCTTTTGAAAGAATCAGCGAAGGATTGGATAGCCGGATTGAAAACTGGGGATTAACTCCGGGCGAAAAACGAGCAATTTTAGGACGAATCAGAGGCTCTGTGGATTACCACGACCTGAAAGATTGTGATTTTGTAATCGAATGTATCCGGTACGATACCGAAACGGGCGAACGAAGCACCGCTTTACGAAAAGAGGCTTTTAAAGAAATAGAAAAAGTGGTTTCTCCCGAAGCAATTATCGCTACAAATGCAACTACTGTCATCATCAGCGAATTAGCTTCCGCTTTGAAACATAAAGAACGTTGTGTCAGTTTGCATTTCCCTATTGCTCATTCCGATGCTAAAATATTGGAAGTGGTAAAAAGTATTTACACCTCGGAACATGTATATAACAAAGTGCTTTTATTTGCGAAACTAATTAAGTACGAGACAATCGAAGTGCATGAAAGCAACGGACTGGTAAGTATGCGTTTGATGGCTGTTCTGCTGAATGAAGCCTGTCAAATGCTTTTGGAAAATGTTTCTTCTATGGAAAGTATCGACCGCTTGACGGAAATCGTTTACGGAATGAGATCGGGCATCTTCAAAATGGCGGATATAATCGGTATCGAAAAAATAGTTCCTCTTATGGAAGATATGTTCAATGAATACGGAGATAAAAAATACAAACCTTCCCCTCTTTTATGGCGACTATACAGGACTCAGCAATTGGGAACACGGAATGGGAAAGGTTTTTTTATTTATGAAAAAGGAAAAATTGCCGGACAGAATCAATGAAAATATTAGTATTAAACTGCGGAAGTTCATCCATTAAATACAAATTGCTGGATATGTCGACAAATGCGACATTAGCCCAAGGAGGAGTAGAAAAAATAGGTTTAACCGGATCGTTTTTGAAACTTACGTTACCTAACGGGGATAAAGTAATTTTGGAAGGTGAAATATTGGAGCATCAAACAGGGATAGAGTATATATTAGGCGTTATCACCAGTGAAAAATACGGTTGTATTAAGTCGTTATCGGAAATAGACGCCGTAGGACACAGGGTTGTACACGGAGGGGAAAAATTCAATTCCAGCGTTTTGATTAACGACGAGGTTATTCAGAAAATTATCGAATGTATTGATTTGGCGCCATTACACAATCCGCCCAATTTGAACGGTATTCTTGCGATAAAAGAATTGATGCCGAACGTTCCTCAAGTAGGCGTTTTCGATACGGCTTTTCACCAAACGATGCCGGATTATGCTTATATGTACGGATTGCCTTATTCGTTATACGAAAAATATGCCATTCGCAGGTATGGTTTTCACGGTACAAGCCACCGGTATGTTTCCGAAAAAGCATGCCAATTCTTGAATATTCCATACGAAAAACAGCGGATTATCACTTGCCATATTGGAAATGGGGCTTCCATCGCTGCTATAAAAAACGGTGTTTCTATAGACACTTCGATGGGAATGACTCCGGTGGAAGGTTTATTGATGGGTACACGTTGTGGAGATGTGGACGCCGGCGTTTTGACCTATATTATGGAAAAAGAAAACGTGGGTTCTCAAGCGGTTTCCACAATTGTGAACAAATACAGCGGCGTTTTAGGCGTTTCCGGAGTATCGTCCGATATGCGCGAAATTGAGACTGCCGTTAGCGAAGGCAATGGAAGAGCCGAATTGTCTTTAAAAATATACGCCTACAAAATTAAGAAATATATCGGCGCATATTCCGCTGTTTTAGGCGGCTTGGATGTTCTGGTATTCACCGGAGGAGTAGGTGAAAATCAAATGAGCATGCGGAAAGCGGCTTGCGAAGGAATGGAGTTTATGGGAATACAAATCGACGATGCAGCCAATAATACGCGTGGAAAAGAAGCGATCGTCAGTCATTCGGAATCGAAAGTAAAAATTACGGTTATACCTACAGATGAAGAACTTATGATTGCTCAAGATACTTTAAGTTTATTGAATTAATAATATTTAATATCCGTTTAACACTAATTACGAGAAAAAAACTTGACAAAGAATATTCGGAGTTGTATATTTGCAATGTGGTTTTTTCATAATAGTATTAGATTTAAGGTTAACAAAGATTGAATTAGGGAGTTCGTGAGAATTCCCTTTTTTTTATTTAGTCTGCATGCAATTGAAAAAATTTATATAGCAAGTGATATTTGAGAAGAATACCGGTAACTTTTATTTATACAACGCAAAGATACAAGGCCGTTTTCCAAGTTCAGGGACTTGCTTTCGCCATTCTTCTATTCTTTTTGTACGTATAAATTCGGTTTTCAATGTGATATCGGCTGCAATACAAAGTTTAGTAGAAGATTTGCAGATTTTCAGAATATCTTCTATCATTTTATCGTTCCGGTAAGGTGTTTCAATAAACAATTGAGTTTGATTTTCCGAATAAATACGCTGCTCCAAAGTCTTCAAGGTTTTCATCCGCTGTTCGCTTTTAATGGGCAAATACCCTTGAAAAGCGAAATTCTGACCGTTGAATCCGGATGCCATCAGCGCTAATATGATAGAAGACGGCCCCACCAACGGTACAATATGCAGATTTTTTTGTTGAGCAATAGCCACAACATCCGCGCCCGGATCGGCAATCGCCGGGCAACCGGCTTCCGAAATGACGCCGATAGAATATCCTTCGTCCATCGGTTTTAAAAAACCGGATAGATCTTCTTGTGTTGTATACTTATTTAACGTATAGAAAGTTAACGAGTCGATATCAATGGAAGAATCCGTTTGTTTTAGAAAGCGACGAGTTGTTCGTTCATTTTCTACAATAAAATAATGAATCGATTTCAAGACGCTTTTATTATAAGACGGAAGCACTTGTGAAATTTCCGTGCCGCCCAAAGGAACAGGAATGAGAAAAAGAGATGCAGACATATACCATATTTTTTACAAAAGTACAATATTTTTATTACTTTTGCTCTCGCAAAATTATTACTTGTAATTCATAATGCTATTTCAATATGATTTTATTCTTTAAGACTTCCACAAACTCCATTTTGGCGGTAGAAGCAATCAGTAGACCAAGTCGGGAAGATATTCAAAAATTAGTTTGGCTTTTTGGAGACGCCTTTTTATTAGGAAAAGGAAGAATTAAAGCTCTTTTTGTAGGCCCTCGTCGGGAGATGATTACGCCTTGGAGTACTAATGCCGTAGAAATTACCCGAATCATGGGTGTTAAAAACATAAACAGGATAGAAGAATTTCATTTCGTTAAAAATAAAAAAGCCGATTACGACCCGATGCTTCAGAAATTGTATTCCGGCATCGATCAAGACATTTTCAAAATTGATAAAAAACAGGATAAAATTATTTATGTAGAAGATATCAGCGCGTATAACGAGCAAGAAGGGCTAGCGTTAAGCAGGGAAGAAATAGATTATTTAAACAAGGTAAGCGAGAAATTAGGCCGCAGATTGACGGATAGCGAGGTTTTCGGTTTTTCTCAAGTAAATTCGGAACACTGTCGTCATAAAATTTTCAACGGCGTTTTTATAATCGACAATGTGGAAAGAAAATCAACACTTTTTCAATTGATAAAAAAGACGGCTCAAGTCAATCCCAACCAATTAGTTTCCGCATATAAAGATAATGTCGCTTTTAATCAGGGACCCGTTGTGGAACAGTTTGCTCCGGCAAGTGGGGATAAACCCGATTTTTTTGAAACCAAAAAGATAAAAACAGTTCTTTCCCTTAAAGCGGAAACACATAATTTTCCTACAACCGTAGAACCGTTCAATGGCGCTTCTACCGGAACAGGTGGTGAGATCCGCGACCGGTTGGGTGGCGGAAAAGCCTCTTTACCGCTTGCCGGAACAGCCGTTTATATGACCGCCTATCCCCGTATGGAACAAGACCGGGATTGGGAAAACGCTATTCCTCCCCGCAAATGGCTCTATCAAACGCCTGAGCAGATCTTAATCAAAGCTTCCAATGGCGCTTCCGATTTTGGAAATAAATTCGGCCAACCGCTTATTTGCGGTTCTGTCCTGACTTTTGAACATGTCGAGAACGGCAAGAAATATGCTTACGATAAAGTGATTATGTTGGCAGGCGGCATTGGCTTTGCAAAAGAAGAAGACGCACTGAAAGGAACTGTAGAACCGGATGAAAAAATAGTAATTCTTGGAGGCGACAACTATCGTATCGGCATGGGAGGAGGCGCCGTATCTTCAGTGGATACAGGAAAATACGCCGGCAGAATTGAATTAAACGCCGTTCAACGAGCCAATCCTGAAATGCAAAAACGAGTAGCCAACGTGATTCGTTCTTTGGCCGAATCGAATCATAATCCGATTGTTTCTATTCACGACCACGGCGCCGGCGGACATTTGAATTGCCTTTCGGAATTAGTAGAAACTACCGGCGGAAGAATTGAAATGGACAAACTTCCTGTGGGCGATCCGACACTTTCCTCTAAAGAGATTATCGGAAACGAAAGTCAGGAACGTATGGGGTTGATTTTGAAACAGGAAGATATCGAAATTGTTCGGAAAATTGCCGACCGTGAACGTGCCCCCATGTATGTAGTAGGGGAAACTACCGGCGATATGCAATTCGTTTTTCAACAAGAGGATGGAGAAAAACCGCTGGATATGCAATTGTGCGATTTTTTCGGGAAATCGCCACGCACTATTATAAACGATATTACCGCCGAAGAAAATTTCAAAAGCCCGGAATATATAGAAGAAGACATTCGTGAATACCTTGCAAAAATGTTACGATTGGAATCCGTAGCTTGTAAAGACTGGTTAACTAATAAAGTGGATCGTTCGATAACCGGAAAAGTAGCCCGCCAGCAATGTCAAGGTGAAATCCAGTTGCCTTTGAGCGATTTAGGAGCTGTTGCCTTAGATTATCGAGGAAAAAACGGAATTGCAACATCCATCGGACACGCGCCACAAGTCGCTTTAGTGGATCCGGCAGCAGGCTCGACAATGGCAATTGCCGAAGCATTGACCAACCTCGTTTTTGCTCCTTTGAAAAATAAAATAAAAAGCGTTTCATTAAGCGCCAATTGGATGTGGCCATCCAAAAATCAAGGTGAAGACGCTCGCTTATACAAAGCAGTAGAAGCCTGTTCCGAATTTGCTTGCAACTTGGGTATAAATATTCCTACCGGAAAGGATTCTTTATCAATGACTCAAAAATATGGAGATGAAAAAGTTTATTCTCCCGGAACAGTGATTATTTCCGCTACAGCGGAAATCTCCGATATAAAAAAAATCGTTTCGCCTGTCTTGGTCAACAAAACATCTACTTTTCTTTATTATATTGATTTTTCTTCCGATACGTTCAAATTGGGAGGTTCGGCCTTTGCCCAATCCCTCAGTAGAATTGGAGATGAAGTTCCGGTTGTTGCCAATGCGGAATATTTCAAAACCACTTTCAATGCTATTCAAGAGTTAGTTGAACAAGAATTAATTATTGCCGGTCATGATATTTCTGCCGGCGGTATGATTACTTCTCTTTTGGAAATGTGCTTTGGGAACAGAAAGGGAGGCCTCACAATCAATTTGGAAAATATTACAGATGAAAATCCGGTGAAAATATTATTCGGTGAAAATCCGGGTATACTTATTCAAGTAAGCGATAAAGAAACTGTTGAAAAGCATTTGAAAGAACAAGGCGTACGTTTTGCCCGTATTGGTCATCCGATTAAAAAACGTCAAATATCCATTTACAAAAAAGACGTTCATTTAGATCTGGATATTGATTATTTGCGTGATGTCTGGTATAAATCCTCTTACTTGCTGGACCGAAAACAATCGGGAAGCGCATTAGCAAAAGAACGTTACGAAAATTATACCGCACAACCTTTATTATACACGTTTAAACAAAGTTTTAAAGGAACTTTGGAATCGTATGCCATTTCTGCCAATCGAACAAACAGATCCGGAACCAACGCTGCGATTATCAGAGAAAAAGGGACAAATGGCGAAAGAGAAATGGCGTATTCCTTGTATTTAGCCGGTTTCGATGTAAAAGACGTTCATACAACCGATTTGGCGGCGGGGCGTGAAACGCTGGAAGATGTAAATATGGTTGTTTTTTGCGGCGGTTTTTCCAACTCCGACGTATTGGGTTCAGCCAAAGGTTGGGCCGGCGCTTTTCTTTACAACGAAAAAGCCAAAGAAGCATTAGATAAATTTTATGCTCGACCCGATACATTGAGTTTAGGCGTTTGCAACGGTTGTCAATTGATGATAGAACTGAATTTGATTAATCCCGACCATAGAAAAAAAGATAGAATGTTTCACAACGATTCGCACAAATTTGAATCCGGATTTATATCGGTGAAAATACCCCAAAACCAATCCGTGATGTTTAGTTCATTATCCGGAAGCAGATTAGGGATTTGGATAGCTCATGGCGAAGGTAAATTTCATTTACCTCATGGAAAAAATAAATACTCCATTATTGCAAAATATGAATACGACGATTATCCGGGCAATCCGAACGGGTCGGATTATTCTGTCGCCGGTTTGTGTTCAAAAGACGGCCGCCATGTAGCGATGATGCCTCATTTGGAACGGGCTATCTTTCCTTGGCAGTGGGCGCATTATCCGCTTAACCGCAAAAAAGACGAAGTAACGCCTTGGATTGAAGCTTTTGTGAATGCTCGCCGCTGGATAGAACAACAAAAACGGACCTAAAGAGTTGTCTATTTTTATTTCTTTGTGTAATTGGAGATTTTATGCTATCTTTGTTATTACATTAGTATGTTTTACTTAATTAACCCGAATATGAATAACTTAAAATTAGTATTAATTTGTTGTTTCTCTTTTATAATCATTGGATTACAAGCACAAAAGAAAGAAACAAAAATTGAATTGCAAGTAACGGAAAGCGCTCCTTTCGAAAAAGTATTGAAGCGAAAAGTGGCTATTGTCCGTTTTTCTAATGAAACACAGTATGGAAAAGGTATTTTTTATGACAAGGAAAATGATCCGATGGCAAAACAAGCCTTGGATAATTTATCCAATAAATTAGCCTCCACAGGAAAATTCATGTTATTGGAACGTTCCGATCTGGATAAAATAGTAGAAGAGAGCAATCTCTCCGGTTCCGGATATGATAAAATAGGCGCCGATTACGTCATTGTCGGTTCTATTACTGAGTTTGGAAGGAAAAACATCGGCGACGCCAATTTAATTTCCAGAAGCAAAGTGCAAATAGCAGAAGCCGCGGTTTCCCTTCGTTTAATTGATGTTGCATCCGGCTTGATTATCTATTCCGAAGAAGCCAAAGGAGAAGCCGAATTGAAAACCAAATCGACGTTGGGAGTTGGAAGTTCCGCCGATTTCGATGCCACACTTAGCGATAAAGCCATTTCAGCGGCTATATCACAATTGGTTGAAAATGTAATCAATAATCTATTGGATCGACCTTGGAAAGCTTATTTCTTAGCGGTTGACAACGGCGATATATTTATTACCGGAGGCGCTACTCAAGGAATAGCTGTCGGTGATATTTTTTTAGTGAAAGAGAAAGGAAAAGCAGTGAAAAATCCTCAAACCGGAATCAAAATGGAATTGCCGGGCAAAGAAGTCGGTAAGATTGAAGTCACTTTCTCCGGAGGAGAAACACCTGAAACGGAATTTTCTTTGGTTCGATTCATTGAAGGAGAAATGGATGAAAATAATTTATCAAACTATTATATAGAAGAAATTAAAAAATGAAGAAATATGTAATGTTGTTGATCATCCCATTCTTTTTTTTGGGGTGCAAGGTAGGAAAAACGACTGAATCAAAAGGATTGGAAAATGAATCTTATCTTCAATTTGTTCAGGGGCAAGAAAAATATTCTGAGGAAGTAGATGTATTTGTAGACGATATTGCTCCTTTCAAAGCCAAGGTAAATAAAGTAAACGACCGGACTGTAAGAGGAAATGTCTATATTGTTAAAAGTGGAACCCGTCACCTGAAAGTGGTCTATAAAAATAAAGTTTTATTTGAGAAAGAGGTTCTTTTATCATCGCAGCAAACACGTCAAATTCAATTACCATAAAAAATTAATGAAATGAAAAAACTCTTTGCACTTGGACTCTTTTGTTTACTTTTAGCAAGTTGTGTCACTACTCCCAAATCTCTTTATACGTGGGGAAATTATCAGGAACGGACTTATGCGTATATAAAAAATGAAACGGATAAGAATCTGGACGATCTAATGAATACTTATCAAACACTTATTGATAAACAAAAAGGTTTGAGAAAAACGATTCCTCCCGGCATTTGTGCAGATTATGGTTATTTGCTTTATAAACAAGGCAAAACAAAAGAAGGATTGGCCTTATTGAACAAAGAAATAGCTCTTTATCCCGAATCGACTGTTTTAATTTCCCGAATTATTAAAAAAATACAAAATGAAAATGAATAAATGGATTGCTCTCTTATCTTTAGCGGCATTGTTTTTGGTTTCTTGCGGGCCTGTAAATACGTTAACAAAGCAACAAACCTATCCGAATATTTATTCGGAACGGCCTTTGGCTATTGCAGTGATGCCTCCTATTAATAACACAAACAATGTAGAAGCTAAGGAATTTTTGTTTTTAACGTTAGCACAACCACTATGTGAAAAAGGATACTATGTATTACCTTCTTTTTTGAGTATGGAAATGTTTAAAAGTGAAAGCGCTTACGATGCGGATTTATTTATCAATTCATCAGTAAATCGTTTTGGTGAAATTTTAGGAGCGGATGCTGTATTATTTACTATTGTAAATAAATGGGAAAAAATGGCGTTAAGTTCCAATATTTACGTAGAAATAGAATACCGGTTGAAGTCTACTCATACAAATGAGATTCTTTTCGAAAGGAAAGGGAATATCATATATGATGCTTCAATCAATTCAGGAAGCGGAGGACTTTTTGGCGCTTTGATAGATATGGCGGCTTCTGCTATTAATACGGCATTAACCGATCACATTAAAGTCGCAAGAATATGCAATACCTATACGCTTTCCGACATTCCCGCCGGTGTGTATAGCCCCGATTACAATACGGATCAAATGCTTAAAGCAGGATTAAAAGAATTCAGACAAACAGTTAAGTGACGAAAAGATCTAAAAAACTTATCGAAAAAAACGGGCCGGCTTTTGCAGGATTATTCAAACTCAAGTTTATCCGGCAAACTGTTTTTTAAACTCTCCTGCCCGCGCTTTGCTGACTAAAATGCGTT
>JAIRLY010000180.1 GCA_031259075.1 Dysgonamonadaceae bacterium
TTACTTCTTCATTCCATTTAGCAAATTGAGCGATGGGAATCGTTATTTTTATTTCTTCCGATTGACCTGCCGTCAAGTGTTTTCTTTCGAAAAAACGTAATTCTTTCAGAGGCAAACCCATTCCATTTTGCGGATATTTGATATATACTTGTGCGATCCCATCTCCACTTGTTTGTCCGGTATTTTTAATCCGGACCGAACAATCAATGGTTTCGGTATTTTTATAAACTGTTTGAGGCGCTTTCGTCCATTCATAAGCAAAACTTGTATAACTTAAACCATACCCAAAAGGATATAAAGTATTTCCACTGAAATACTTATAAGTACGGCTACTCATGTCATAGTCTTCGAAATCCGGAAGATCTTTGTCGCTTGCGTAAAAAGTCACCGGCAGGCGTCCCGATGGATTATAATTACCGAAAAGAATATCGGCAATGGCTTTTCCGGCAAATTCACCTCCGTACCAAGCGTTCAAAATGACATTTATATTTTCTGCTTCCCATGGAAATGCAATGGCGCTGCCTGTCATCAAAACGAATACGATCGGTTTACCCGTCGTTTTTAATGCACGCAACAAATCGGTCTGAATTTGCGGCAACAAGATGGAAGTCCGGTCTCCTTTGTAAAATCCGGGAACATTTACATTCATTTCTTCTCCTTCAATTCTTGGTGAAATTCCTCCTACATAGATAATTAGATCGACGTCTTTCACTTGATTCATTGTGGAAGCGAAAGATTTAGGCGTCGTTCCGAAATATCCGATAACCGTATCGGTATAAATTTCAACGTTTTTTCCCAATTCTTCTCTTATTCCATCCAACGGAGTAATGATTCGGGAAGGAAAACCATTGTAATTACCCAATTGTACTTCCGGATTATGAACATTGGGGCCAATTACAGCTATCTTTTTCAAAGCAGTTTTCCGGATAGGGAGCGTACCGTCGTTTTTCAATAAAACCATGGATTGTTGAGCCATCTTCAAGGCTAATGCTTTATGTTCCTGACTTTCCAAAGCGGTTGAATCAATATGGGAAAAAGGAACTTTTTCCGCCCTGTCGAACATTCCTAAACGAATACGGACGGAAAATAACCTTTTTAAAGAAACATCAATTTGTTCTTCTGTCATTTTGCCTTCTTCTACCGCCTTTTTCAAAGACAGATACGTTTCATGGCCACATTCCACATCAGTGCCGTGATATACGGCGTCAACAGCAGCTTCGGCAGCACCGGCATGCGTTTTATGATGTCGATAAAAATCGTCGATAGCGCCACAGTCGGAAGTAACATATCCGTTAAAGCCCCATTCTTTACGGAGAATTTCAATCATCAGTTTATCGCTTCCGCAACAAGGTTGTTTTTCAAAAGCATTGTAAGCACACATGAAACCGGCTACTTGAGCGTCTGCTAATTCTTTGAAAGCAGGAAGATAAGTATCCCACAAGTCATAATTATCAACTTGGATGTTAAATTCATGACGATTAAATTCCGGTCCGCTGTGTACCGCATAATGTTTGGCGCAAGCCGCCGCTTTCCAGTAAATTTCGTCTTTTCCTTGCAGCCCTTCCACAAAATTTCTACCCAGTAAGGAAGTCAAAAACGGATCTTCTCCATACGTTTCCTGTCCACGTCCCCAACGAGGATCTCGAAATATATTGATGTTTGGCGTCCAGTAAGTTAAACCGGTATAACGCCGATAATCTTGTTTTACTTGTGATAAATTGTAAACAGCCCTGCCTTCTTCGGCTGTAAAACCGGCCATTTGCCGGATTGCTTCTACATCCCAGCCGGCGGCCATGCCAATGGCTTGCGGATAGACTGTGACTTTATAAGGTGTACGTCCGACGCCATGCAAACATTCGTTCCACCAATCGTAAGGTGGAATTTCCAATCGTTCAATAGCCGGCGTTTGATTCAGCATTTGAGCAATTTTTTCGTCTAACGTCAATCTTGATACTAAATCTGCGGCACGTTCTTCAACAGATAGAGCTGGATTTTGAAAAGGGTATTCGTAAGAAACGCTATTGCATTTTATAAAGTAAATGCCGAAAGCGAATATCAGCAGTCCAAAGTGAAGTTTTTTCATATACTATTCAAATGTTTATTTTGTAAAAAAAATCGGATAAAAATAATTATTTTTTTGATAAAAGCCAAAAAACAGATATTATTTTTGACATTACACATTAATCGGATGCATTGTAAAATGAAGCGAAATGATTGGATGCAAACGAAATACAAACAGCGCTTTCAACCCCGAATCGGGTTGAACAATTAAAATATTTTTAAAAATACTGCTTGGCGTTAAAATAATTTTCAACTTTCAACTTTTTCCTCTACCTTTGCGAAAGAGATTTTTTATTTAATTTTTATATGCGGATTCACAAAGAGGGATACAGAATTATATTTGCAGTCTTTATTTTCCTGTTATTATTGAATGGAGTATTTTATTTTTTCGCCTCTAAAATTTTGCTCTTCTACTTCATATTACTTGTATCTTTCCTTGCATTGTACGCTATACTGAATTTCTTCAAGAATCCGCGTTCTATATTTATGGGGGACGCAGAAGACATTGTTGTATCTCCTGCCGATGGAACGATTGTAGTTCTGGAAGAAGTATATGAAGCAGAATATTTCCATGAAAAAAGAATACAAATATCCGTATTTATGGGTATTACCAATGTTCATGTTAATTGGATCCCCATAGAAGGAAAAATTATACATTCTTCGCATCAAAACGGGAGATTCAGAGCGGCTTATCTTCCCAAATCCAGTATAGACAACGAACGTTCGACAGTCGTTATCGAACGGGACAATGGAGAGCAAATTTTAGTGCGACAAATTGCAGGCGCAATGGCTCGCCGTATCGTCACTTATGCTAAAGTAGGGCAAATGTGTCATATTAACGAACAATTAGGATTTATTAAATTCGGTTCACGAGTAGATATTTTTTTACCTCTGACCGCTAAAATCGAAGTGGAAATTGACCAAAAAGTTTATGGTAACCAAACAATCATAGCCCAATTTAAATAGTTTCACATGAAGAATATCCCCAATTTTATTACTTGTTTAAATCTTTTTTCGGGGTGCTTGGCCTGTATTATGATTTTAACATTTGATAGTTATTTAGGCGCTTTTATATTTGTGATTTTTTCGGCTATTTTCGATTTCTTAGATGGGCTGTCAGCCCGCTTGTTAAAGACTTATTCTAAAATAGGGAAAGAATTGGATTCTTTGGCGGATGTAATAAGTTTCGGATTAGCTCCCGGATGCATCGTTTATACCTATCTTGCATCGCTTTCGAACTATACCGGTTGGATATATATTCCTTTCATTGCTTTTTTGCTCCCTGTTTTTTCAGCATTAAGACTTGCAAAATTCAATATTGATACGCGGCAAAGCTCCTCTTTTTTAGGATTGCCTGTCCCTGCCAATGCTTTATTTTGGGCATCGCTTATTCCTTCTTTTCACTATTATACTCATATTCAGCCTTTATTACTTTTAATTATAATTATTTTTCTTCTCTTTGTTTTCGGATTTTTAATGCTTTCGGAAATTCCGATGTTTTCATTAAAATTTAAAAATTTGGAATGGAAAGACAATGAGTGGCCTTTTTATTTAATCACTCTTTCTATTGCAATGTTCGGAGTGTTTTTTTACTGGGGAATGCCGTTGCTCGGAATTAATTTGAGTATTATTGCTTACATCATTATGTCGCTAATTAAAAACACCATCAAATAATATATGGCGAACAAAAAAACGCTGCCTGTTTTAGAAAAATTACTTGTCACAGGAATTGCATACGAAGGTAAAGCAATTGCCAAACACAACGATAAAGTGATTTTTATCCCGTTTGCTGTACCAGGAGATCTTGTAGATGTTCAATTGATTCGCAAAAAAAATAATTACGCTGAAGGTAGAGTGGTGTATTTTCACCAGTATTCTTCACAGAGAGCCGAATCTTTTTGTGAACATTATGGGATTTGCGGCGGATGTAAATGGCAAATCCTTCCCTATTCCGAACAAATCCGGTATAAACAACAACAAATAGTAGATAATCTTATCCGAATAGGAAAAATTAAATTACCGGATATCTCGCCTATACTCGGTTCTGAAAAAACGCAATTTTACCGGAATAAATTGGAATATTCGTTTTCCAATAAGCGTTGGATGACTATGGAAGAAGTTCAATCGGGAGAAACAATAGCAGATATGAACGCCTTAGGATTCCATATTCCCGGAATGTTTGATAAAGTACTGGATATTCGTAAATGTTGGCTGCAACCCGAACCTTCTAACTCTATTCGCTTGGAAATAAAGGATTTTTGCATAAAAAACAATTATTCGTTCTTTGATTTCAGAAATCAAACCGGTCTGATGCGCAATTTGATTATTCGTACTTCGACCACAGGAGAAATCATGTTAATTGTTGTTTTTTACGAAAATGAACCGGAAAAGATTCATCGGTTGTTAAATCACATTGAAACTAAATTTCCCAATATCACTTCGTTGCTTTACATTATCAACGAGAAAGCAAATGATACGATTACAGATCAGAAAGTACATGTTTTCAAGGGAAAAGATTATATTCTCGAAGAAATGGGTGATTTAAAATTCAAGATCGGGCCTAAATCTTTTTATCAAACCAACAGCGAGCAAGCTTACAATTTGTACAAGATAGCACGAGATTTTGCAGGATTAACAGGGAACGAATTGGTTTACGACTTGTATACAGGAACCGGAACCATTGCCAATTTTCTATCCCAGCAGGCTAAACAAGTGATTGGAATCGAATACATTCCAGAAGCGATAGAAGATGCCGAAGTAAACTCCAAAATCAATGGAATTACCAATACTTTATTTTTTGCCGGCGACTTGAAAGACCTGTTAAATACCGGTTTTATTCAGCAATACGGACGGCCGGATGTAATCATTACAGATCCTCCGAGAGCAGGAATGCACAACGACGTTATTGATACAATCCTATACGCCGAACCGGATAAAATAGTATATGTAAGTTGCAACTCCGCTACTCAAGCAAGAGATTTGAATTTACTGAACAGCAAATATAAAGTTACAAAAGTCCAACCTGTAGATATGTTTCCACACACGCATCATGTAGAAAATGTCGTTTTACTGGAAAAAAATCGCTTAGATTTGTAAGAAAATTTAAATTTTTATTTTTTATTTCTAAAAATCTCATTACTTTTGCTCGGTTTTATCAAAAATTAAACAAGATGTAACTTTTTATGACACAATAAAACGGATTTTATAAAGAAATAATATATTAATTAAGAAAGCGTTAGCTTATATTCTTGATTTTAGAAACTTAGGAAATTTCAACGATTACAAGAATAAGTAAGTGAACGCTCACGTTGGATGCGTGGGCACAACTTATTTGTAATCGTGGGTTTCCTAAGACCTCTAAAATCAAATAAAGTTAAAAGTTCCCACGCTTCGTATTTTTAAACCGCTTCTCTCCGGGACCTGGAAGCGAACTAAGAGTTATGAGTTAAGAACTAAGAGTTAAGAATGGACGCCGCCGTCTGTATCACTATCGTTTATTCCGGTCGATGGTAAAGACAACTATTTGAATCAAAAAAATCATTTTTCTCATCGTTTAATAAATGCCGGTTGTCTTTACCGGAACCGGAAATTGAGAACTAAGAACTAAGAGTTAAGAACTAAAAGTTAAAAGTCGAAAGTCAAAAGTCAAAAGTTAAAGGTTAAAGGTTAGGAATGGAAAATAGAGAATGGAGAAAAAAGCGAAGCCCTGAAAGGGCGATAATCAATAGCGATGGGCAACGCCCATCGGAAAAGAACACCCTTTCATTTCCCAGCAGGCTGAAAGCCTGCCATCCAAATGTTTACGCCCCGTTGAGGCTTG
>JAIRLY010000181.1 GCA_031259075.1 Dysgonamonadaceae bacterium
TAAGTACTACTCGTTTAGCGTCAGGTGCAAGAAATAATGACAATTCAGACAATTATATTATATAATCAGGGGCTATCTAAAAAGAATTTAATGTTTTCTTTTGAGACAGCCCCAATGAATATCCCCATATTTATCAGAGAGGCGATTAATCTTCCAATTTCTTGTACCAGTTATTATAGAGAATGCCGGACATAACGACGATAATCATTAATCCGATACCTGCAAATACGAATTTCTTACATACTAAATAGACAGGAGCGGCTACTAAACTCGTTTGCCATATAATGCCCGCAACAACATTGAACATGTCGCGTCCGAAGTCTTTATTTTTTCTGAAAGCAGGATCTTCGGCTTCTACTTTTGCATGTACCGGCTTCCAAAATCCCCACGGACGTGTTTTTTTGTAGAAATTCTTCAACGCTTTTTCTTCTGTTGGAGGTGCGGAATAAGTTCCGGCGATGCATCCGGTTATGGAAAACAGGAAAATAATTGGGAAATAGTACAAAGGTTCATTCAACAACGCCCATTGTTCAGGAAGGATGGCTACGATAGAAGGGATAACTAACGGCAAAATCAAAGCAGGAACCAAACCGGCTACCATACCCCAGGCAAATCCGGCGGAATTAAATCGCCACCAATGCCATTTCAAAATATTAGCAGCAATATAACTGCCGTACAAAGCGTTGGTTACCCACTGCAATACTTGATTAACGTCTTGTGCCCATACGCCGAATAAAATGCTAACTAAAACCACTATCAACCCAACCAAATAATTGGCATTGGCCGCTTGTTTGGGAGAGGCTTTCGGTTTAACAAATTTAATGTAAATATCGTTTACGATATAAGCTTGCGCTGCATTCAAGGTACCTGCAAAGGTAGACATAAAAGCAGCCAAAAGGCCGGCAATCACAACTCCCGTCAAGCCGGTCGGAATCCATGAATGTCCGACAATTGCCGGCAATACTAATTCAAAATCAATTATTCCGTTCATATTACGGATATTTGGTTCAATGTCTTTAAAAAGAATCAATCCGAGTACGGCAATTCCTGCAATCATCAAATACCGGACCGGCATCAATACAAGGCTCACGAAACCGGACATCATCGAGGCTTCTTTCGGACTTTTGGTAGAAAGAATTTTCTGCATATCGTAGGTAGGAGCCGGACCTGCAACAGAGGCCAAGATACCTTTCAGTAAAACCATCCCAAAGAAAAAGCTAAAGATTTGATAGGCCGAACGGGCTATTGTTTGATTAAATTCGGCAAAAGCGCCTTCCCAATGCAGTGATAACGTTTTCCCAAAACCGGGCGACATCCAATCTTCAGGAAGAAGATTATGAAAAGCCTCAGGGGTAATGTGCATCATTGCAATTACCGCAATGGCAATCGCCGCCAAAGTCATGATGGCATATTGCGCGACGTCGGCCCAAACAATAGACATCATCCCACCTAATAAGGCGTAAAACACAGCAAATAAGGTAAATGTAATTCCCCATACATGAGGAACATAAGTGTCTGAAAGCCCTGAAAGAAACGGAAATATGGTTTTTAACGGAAGAAATATCTCAACGAATTTGCCCATTCCGATAAATCCGTAAGCTAACATTCCTAAACAAGAGATAACAGCAAATAACACAATGACAGCATGAGAAAATTTCGCCCCTTTGTCGTTCCCAAAGCGAAATCCAATCCATTCGGCGCCCGTTGTACATTCCGAACGGCGAAGCCATGCCGACAAGTAAATCATCAAGAATATCTGGTTGAACACGGGCCATACCCAGGGAATATAAATACTTTTTATTCCGTAAACGACTGTAATCGCGACCAACCAAACTGTTCCGGATATATCGAACATTCCGGAAGCGTTGGATAGTCCAAGCATATACCAGGGAAGCGATTTACCGCCTAAAAGGTAAGATTCTAAATTCTTAGACGCTTTCTTTTTCAGATAAAGTCCAATGAAAATCAAGAAACCAAGATAGACTGCGATTATCGCAATATCTATTCCGCTTAATAATATTTGTCTCATGCACCGATAATTTTTATTTTTTAATTTTTATTTTCTATCTCCATGCACATCCGTGCATTATGATAAGGACATTTCCAAAATCCGGCCTTATCATCCGATCGGTTTTGTTTGCCACTGGGATAAGCGCTCCAGACCCACTCGCCATTTATTTTATCTACGATATGTTCTTGGATGTATTTCCATGTTTTCTTAGCCGTTTCCAAATAGAAAGTATTGCTTGAGATCAGATAAGCATAGAAAGATCCGACCACCGTTTCCGCCTGAATCCACCAATGGCGATCCCTGTCGAAATGAGTTCCTTCCGACTCATAAATCATACTCCCATCGTCTTGTAATCCTTCGTAAGCCGCTTTTACGACGGATAAGGAAACGTGTTTTACTTTTTCGAGAAGCGTTTCGTTTCCCAAAACTTCAGCCGCTTCATACAATAGCCAAGCCGCTTCGATATCATGTCCATAAGAGATAATTTTTGATTTTTCGTTCCATTTTTCATCAAAAAAAAGTACTAAATGGTGTGTTTTAGGAGAGATGATATGTTCGCAAAACATTTGTATCAATTCTTCCTGCGCTACTTCTAACGCCGGATTTCTCCGAATACGCAGGAGATTGGTGTAAGGTTCTAAAATATGTAAATGAGTATTCATTGATTTAGGCACATTCGCATCGCGAGCGCTTAGTTTCATATTTTCGATCGGTTGCCAATTCCGGTCGAGCGCTTCAAAATATCCGCCGTATTGGGGATCATACGCATGATTTTCTATCAAGTTGTATATTTTAAGAGCCTCTTCCAATGCCTCCGGTTTTCCGGTCGCGCGATACAATTCGGAAAAACCATATAAGGCAAATCCTTGTGCATAAATCTGTTTACGTGTACTTACCGGATTGCCTTGATAATCAATTTCCCAATAAACGCCGCCCTGTTCTTTATCAATAAAATATTCACAGATATATTGAAAAGCGCGTTCAGCCGTTTCGAGATACAGGGGATTTTTTTGTGTGCGATAAGCCGCTGCAAATGTCCACAAAATACGCGCATTTAACACGACTCCCTTATTGGCCTGTTTGTGAAGCTGTTCATGCCCATCTATCCGGCCATAAAAACCACCGTTTTCATGATCAACGGTTCTTTCGATCCAATAAGGCAAAATATTTTCAACAAGTTCTTTATGTAATTCCGATTTAAGGGTTTGCATCATACTTTTTTTACATTCTTGCGACGTTATGTATTATTTGCCGTGCATTTAAAATGATATTTGTAATTTTTTTAATGTTTCTTTGTTTTTATCCGTTAATTTAATGATCGAATCGACAGACGTTTTGGAACGTCCACCGTCGGCAGGAGTATTCAAACAGTAGTCAACCAACTGGTCGACGGTAGAAGTAGCTACATGCATTCGTGTATCGGAGGAAGCATAGTAGATGTAAATTGTTCCGTCTTCATCTACAATCCAACCATTGGTAAACAAGACGTTAGAAACATCTCCGACTCGTTCTTCCCCTTCAGGCGCCATGAAATGTCCGGCGGGTTCTGCAATCACTTTCGCAGGATCGTCCAAACCGGTCATATAAAGATAAAGCACGTAACGAAGCCCTGCGGCGCAACCGCGAACGCCATGAGCAAGATGCAACCAACCTTTACTCGTTTTGACAGGATGAGGGCCTTCACCGTTTTTTACTTCTTTTATGGTATGATACCGGCGAATGTTGATGATTTTTTCGTCTTTTACTTCTGCATTTGTCATATCGTCGATCAGCGCCCATCCTATTCCACCACCGGAACCGGCATCAATAAACCCATCCTGCGGACGAGTATAAAGCGCGTATTTTCCATTCACAAATTCGGGATGAAGTACGACATTTCGTTGCTGTGATTTTGATTTCAAATCGGGAAGTCGTTCCCACGTCAAGAGGTCTTTGGTTCGGACAATTCCACAAGAAGCTGTTGCGGAAGACAAATCTTCGGGAGCCGCATGGGGATCTTTTCTTTCTGCGCAAAATAAACCATATACCCAACCATCGTCATGTTTCGTCAGACGCATATCGTATACATTGGTTTCAGGATTTTCCACATCCGGCAAGGAAATGGGATAATCCCGGAAACGGAAATTATCAACGCCGTTAGGACTTTCGGCAACAGCAAAAAACGATTTCCGGTCATTCCCTTCTACCCGTACAATCAAAACGTATTTGCCGTCCCATTTTATTGCACCTGAATTGAAAGCGCCATTCATTCCGATACGTTCCAATAAAGCGGGATTAGTTTCCGAATCGAAATCGTATCTCCAAATCAACGGCGTATGAGCAGCTGTTAATACCGGATTTTTATATCGTTGAAAAATGCCGTTGTTTCCTTTTCGGATCTCGTTTTTTTGAGATAATAATTTTTCCTGTTCTTCAAACAATTGTTTTACTCTTTGTTTGTATGATTTCATATTCAATGATTTTGCGGTATTCATATTTCATTCATTTTAGACTTGGCATTTCGTCGCGTGAAATTACTTTTTCGTTGGCGAAAGCGTTTTTCCAATAAACGATGTCAGCATGTTGATGCGTTTCACTGTTGAACGCATTGCCGGATGGGTTATTCGTTCTCTCGTAATCGTACCACGACATGAACCACGACCATACAGCGCCGGCGTTCCACTGCTCGGTAATTCCGGCCACGTTTCCACATTCGCTGAGGGCGATTATTTTATCCGGGAAACGTTTTTTCAATGCATTATATTCGCCTGACATTCCGTTTGCATCGGTCTTATTGTACATATCGCGTCCAATAATGTCCACGTATGCATCGCCCGGATACCAATCATCATCGTCGCTTTCGCTGGTCCAAACCCATATAAGATTATTTAATCCGTTGGTTTCAAAGTAATTGAACATTAAACGCCATAATTCCTTGAAAGATTCAGCGCCTTTTGCTCCCCACCAGAACCATGCTTCGCCGCCGGGATATTTGCCCGAATTGCCCTTTGCTTCATGAAGCGGTCGCCAAAGGACAGGAATATTTTTGTCTTTCAATAATAAAAGGTAACCGGTTATCTTTTGCAGATCGGACATTATAATTTCATTTTCAGCAGTACCGGGTTTCAATGCTTCTCGAACGTCGAAATCGGTTTCACCGGTATAAAAACCGTAATCGTTCACACCTCTGTATTTCGGTACATTCCAGTGCCACATACAACTGACAATTCCGTTATTGTTCCACCAGTCTTCCACGACTTGGGTGTTTCCGTAATTAATCCAGTTGGCAGGAGAAGCATACAAATGGATGTAATCGAAAGCGTTCAGAGCCGGGTATTTTCCGGTGTGTTTGTAGACCCAGTCGGCCTCGTTGGTGTTCCAGTTGACATTGGCAACTGTACCGGAAATGATTTTTTTACCGTAATTTTCTTTCAGGAAATCAGATAGTTTCAGGGCTTCGGGAGAAGGGTTTTTTACGACTAAAGAACTGATTTCCACCGGAGGGAAAGCATCCGTAGTAAAAGTCAAGGAAAACGGTTCGGTATTCAATTTACCGGGATTGGCTTTGATGGCGTTTTTTTC
>JAIRLY010000084.1 GCA_031259075.1 Dysgonamonadaceae bacterium
CAGGTTTCAGGACTGGCCAGATATTTTCATGAAAACGTGAGATCTGATTTAAAGGAATGGCTTAAGCCCGATGTACCGGTTATCGCTGTTGGACGGGCTGTTTATGCCGCAACTTTCGATACCGATATTCAGGTTCAAGGGTTTTATGATTCAGTTTTCAACAACACTTTCTTTTATTCTCCGTTTGTAAATAATCGGGTATACCCCATTGATACGATATTCAAAATTTGCGGATTCGGGCAACTAGATCAAAAAACCGGAGAGCCGATATTTTATTATGATCGATGGGAGACTTATTTTGCTAAAAAACAGATTGAACGAGCCGTTAAAGCGGGGAATTGTTCAATCGCGCGAAAGAAATCAATACAATACATAATAGTTGATAATCCCAATGAGTGGTTTGAACAACACACAAAATCTATTCCTGAAAATGAACTATGGACTGCGGTTGACTCGGAAACAGGCGGATTTGATAAACTATCTGACCCAATTGGAGATATAACAATATCTTTCGATGGATGGACGGCTTACTACTTGGCTTGGAAAAATATTAATCCTTGGCTATTTCATGATTTCCTAAAAGCACATAAAATTATAGGGGCAAATCTTAAATTCGATTTTCTTTTCTTTATGTTTCACGGAGTTGAAAAAGACATTAGAATTTCGTGGGATACAATGCTTGCCGGGCATTTTTTAAACGAAATGCGTTCAAATTCTTTGAAAACTCATGCTTTCATTTATACGAATTATGGAGGGTATGATCTTGAACTTGAAAAGTACAAATGGAAATATCCGGGACTTCAAAATTATTTACAGATTCCTGATTCGATACGAATTCCTTATGCCTGTATGGACGCGGCTATAGCTTATCAAGTTTGGCAGGCGCAGGTTCGTGATATGAAAAAAGAACCTGATCTTTGGGATTATTACCACAAGTACGTACTCCCGATGCTCAAGGTTACCACAAAGATGGAGTATAACGGATTTGACATTGATTGGGACAAAGTAACTGAAGTTGGCGGCTATATACAAGAAAATATTAAAAATGCCTTGACTGAGGTTCGCAAGGCATTTAAAAATCCTAATTTAAACCCAAATAAAAAACAGGAACTTGGGAAATATATTGAATCTCTCGGATGGCCGTGTATCAATCGAAATAAATCGGGTGGTTATAAAGTTTCAAAAAAAGAATTTGCCGAATGGGAGAAGCAGGGACATGATGAAGTCAAAACCCTAAACGAATACTCGAAATGGATTATTGTTTGGAACACCTTTATTGGCGCTGATTCGAACTATGATGAAGATGAAATCGATTATGATGAAAACGGCTTTGAAATTGAATTTGATAATGAGAATTCAGAGGGCGATTTTTTTACAAGTAAGTTTGATAAAATTATTCATCACGATGCGACAGGGCTTTGGCAGTACAAAACGATAGACAATAAGGTTCATACAACCTTTCATGCCTTCATGACAAAAAGTCACCGACATAGAAGTTCCAGTCCGAACTTGCAAAATATTCCTAAACGGAACTATGAAGTTTCTCGGATTGTTCGTCAGTGCTATACGTATCCGAGGGTTGTTCCGTGCAAGCCTTCCGAAGCCGAAGAATTATTTGTCTTTGACTGCAAAAACGGAATGACCTTGCATAAAATGGACGATCTTGTGGAAATCGGTCTGGGAGAAAGGCTTAGGGTTCCCGTAAAGTTTTTAGAAAATTATCCTCCGAGAGAATATGGGTATCGAATTGAGTATTATCGAGAATCGAAGGCGGACGATTATTATATTCTAGAGGTAGACGGGAAAAACTTACAAGCTGTCATAGCATCTTCTATGTCCCACGATACAAATTTATGTAACCTTTTTTTGAAGGGAGGGGACTTTCATACTGAAAATGCTTATCATATTCTTGCAAAGTACCAGTTGTTTGACAGATGTACTGTTGTTTTCCAGAGCGGTAAGACAGATGTTCAGATGGAATACAAAGATTGCAAAGTCAACCGAAAAGGTAAAGAAGTTCATGCCTACTACAATGAGCTTGAAAAAGGCGATGTCATGTTTAGCGGGGAAGTTGTGGCTTCGATTTCCAAAGTTGGTGAGTTGATATCGTATGAGGAGTATTGCAAAAATGCCAAAAAGGGAAAATGTAAAGATTTGCGTCAAATAGCAAAAATGATCGGGTTATCTTTTTTGTTCGGAGCAGGCATTAATAATCTTGCCGGCGGAACGCTGAGAATGGCGTGGAACCCGAAGAAATGTCAAGAATTTATTAAGGAAAGAAAACTTGAGGATTTATTAAATCAGACAATACAGCATAATAAAAAAATAAGCGGAGATAACTTATATTACTATGTAGTATCCGCTTTTTTTCGCGCGGAATTTTTTAAACTATACCCCGAACTTGAACAATGGATTCTGGAATGCGCCAAGGAAGCATCGGTAACCGGGTATCGAAGATCGCCCTGGGGAAGCCGAAGATTGCTACCCCAATTAACTTATCAAGGAAAGCATTCAGACGGGGCGGTATTAAAAAACTTATCTAATATTGCGGTAAATAG
>JAIRLY010000186.1 GCA_031259075.1 Dysgonamonadaceae bacterium
ATACAAGCTGCATATTATAAAACTGCTTTTATTGGCTTATTTCTATATTTTTGCCAATCCGGAGCATATTCGGAATTTCGTGGAAACGGTCCATTCACGAACCGAGCAGTATTTCGAAGCCTTCCACGATTTGCTGCTTATACATTACCGCGAATCAAGAGACGTCAAGTTTTATGCCGAAAAAATGTGTCTTAATGCCAAGTATCTGTCATCTCTAATCAAACAAATTACAAAGAAAACGGCATCGGAGTGGATAGACGGTTATCTGATGCTCGAAGCCAAATCGCTGTTGAAATTAAAGGGCGCTACCATTCAGGAAATCAGCAACTACCTTGGATTTCCCGACCAATCAACATTTGGAAAATACTTTAAGCGGCACGCGGGAGTATCCCCCAAAGGGTATATCCTGCGACACAGTGATTGATTACTTTGTGAATAATTCTTCCACCGACGATAGTTTGGTTGATAAGATGACTTTGGGTAAAAATATAATATGTAATTAATCGTTCTAATAAGATGTTTGAAGTAAAAATCGTACTTTTGCAAGATGAAATTTTTCACAATATAGATTTATGAGTATTCAAAACAGATTTGGAGAATATCAAGAGGTAGAGCCTGAAGAAAACATTGAGGTAATCGAAAATCCATACGACCCTCAACTGATTGATATTCGACTTCAAACACCGGCTTTAGTCAATATAATCAGACGTTTGCGGGAAGATGCTATTGATTTGTACCCGGACTTTCAGAGAAGTGCGGATTTGTGGATTCCGCAGAAACAAAGTCTTTTGATCGAATCTATTCTTATCCGGATTCCTCTCCCGGCTTTTTATTTTGATGGCGCCGATAATAATAAATGGCAAGTTATCGACGGGTTACAGCGACTGTGTGCAATTAAAAACTTCGTCGTTTCGCAAACATTAAGACTCACAGGCCTTGAATATCTCAGCCAGTTGGAGGGATATTCTTTTAATGACCTTCCTCCTGCATTTCAGCGACAGATTGAAGAGACAAATATCATTGCTTATATTATGAACTCAGGTACTCCCGACGTTAAATATAACATATTCAAGCGTATTAATACGGGAGGAATGGTGCTGAATCCTCAGGAAATACGCAATGCTTTGAATCAGGGGATTCCGGCAAATTTTGTTGCGGAACTGGCTTCTACGGATCCGTTCAAACAGGTTATCCAATTATCTGATAAACGGATGCAGGATAAAGAATTTGTTACCCGGTTTATCACTTTCTACCTGAATAAACCGGAAGAATATAAGCCTGATTTGGATATATTCATGTCAAATGCCATGAGAAAACTAAATGGTATTCCTTCTCATGAACGGGATGCAATCAGACAAAATTTCATCGCTTCAATGCGTCTCGCCAATGAGATTTTCGGAAAATGGGCATTTCGAAAAGTCTATAACAAAAAGGAAAAGCGACTTTATCCTGTCAACAAAGCGCTGTTTGAGGTCTGGAGTATTTCATTAGCCAAATTGTCCGAGGCGGATCGGCAAATAATCGTAAAAGCAAAAGAGGATGTTTTTAACGATTATGTCAAATTAATCAATGAGGACAGTGATTTTGTCGGGGCGATTACTTCTCAAACCGATAATAGAAACAAAATCATTTATCGTTTTTCAAAAATAAATCAATTAATAAACAATAAATTATCATGATAAATCGAATTTCAGTAAAAAACTTCAAATCTCTAAAGAATATAGATGTAAATGTCAGCAATTTGAATCTGTTGATGGGATTAAACGGAATGGGCAAAAGTTCGTTTATTCAGGTTTTGTTGCTGTTGATGCAAAGTGACAAACTGAAAGAAAGAGTAATCGATTTGAATGGAATACTTACTCATATTGGGCAAGGCAGAGATGCTTTGTACCAATTTGCGGAAGAAAGAAGCATTACCTTTCAAGTAACTTTCGACGAACAACAAACCTTTTCGTGGAAATTTCCCTATCAGAGTGATAAGGAGCAATTAACGGCTGAAACAGGATACGCCGCCGACAAAATGATTTTTTTTAGAGAAAAAACCGGACAATTCCAATATATCAGTGCGGAACGAATGGGGCCAAGAGATATTTACGACGCATCAAATATAACAGTTGCCAATAAAAAGCAGTTGGGCGTATCGGGCGAATTTGCCGTTTATTACATCAATGTATTCGGGCTTGAATATATTGTCCCTGAAATTTTGAGGAAAGACAGCGCTTTTTCAAACAAATTGATTCATCAGTTAAATGCATGGATGCACGAAATCTCGCCCGGAGTTTCGATTAATACAAAATATGTTCCGGAAGTGAATAAAGTGATTCTGGATTATCAATTTGAGATGACAGCGCAAAAAACAAATTTTTTCCGTCCCAACAATGTGGGATTTGGAATTTCGTATGTCCTGCCTGTTGTGTTGTCGTTACTTACATCCGAAAAAGGGAAAATCATTGTAATCGAAAATCCGGAATCGCATATACATCCACGCGGACAGGCGGAATTGGGAAAACTCATTGCTCTGGCAGCCAACGCCGGCGCACAATTGTTTGTCGAAACACACAGCGACCATATTCTGAACGGTATCCGGGTGGCTGTGAAGGAAAATCGTATCAACACATCGAAGGTCAATGTGATGTATTTCGACAAAGTGACGACAGATGTAGAACAATTTTCCCAAGTTACTCAAATAAAGATAGATAGAAACGGAGAGCTGAGCGAATATCCAAAAGATTTTCTGGACGAATGGAGTAATCAATTATTGAAACTGATATGATGGAACTTGTTTTTAACGAATTAACATCTCAACCTTACGCAAAAGATTTTACCGGTTGTTATTCACGAATCACACAATTTGTGAAAACGTACAAGGCATCCAAAACACATGGATTTCGACGTGTACGGATTCAACCGGCGTTTGACCAAATTATGTTGAAAGACGATTTTTCTTTAAACGATTTTGTTCACGATCCTCGCGCCAAGACACTCGCTGTCATTATGCTCAGTATTTGTCATTATCCATTTATTGATGATGATACCGGAGAAGAAAAACGATATATACAAAATAATTTTTCCCTTTTGAAGGATGGAAATAAAATACCCGTTTACGGATTAGCCGCTGCTTATCTGTATCAGACAATATGCATTGGTTTTTGTACCGAACCGTTTAGAGAAGCGCTTCAATTTGAGTTACAGATAGAAGGAAGCGAAAAAGATTGTGTAAAGATTTTATCGGTTTCCCGGCCCGAACATTTCGAAGAACAAGTGTTTCTGGAATGGAAAAGTCAATCTGCCGAAATCAGGTTGGCAGATTGTGATATACCCGTCACAGATAAACGTATTTCGCTGAGAGACGATCATGGAAAAACTGTTTTACAGAAATTTGCAGAACGGTTGATACTTTCGCCCTATGTGATTGAAGTCGTAAATTCTCTCCCGTACAATCCACACGAAACCGGATTTATTAGAAAAATAAAACCCTGCGGATTAATCGAAATTGTATTGACCGGTACGGATAAAGGATTAGGTTTAGTGATAAAAACGACCGGTAAAAACTACAGTGAAACAGAGAAAATAGCACAAATATTAAAAGAAAATTTTGAACAATAATTTTGGATCTACAACAAAACTCTCTGTCCATACTTTCCCTTAAATGAATTTCAAATTGTCGTTCGGAACGAGGTTCTACCTCGTCCGAACGGGAGCAGCAACTACCTTGGATTTCCCGACTAATCAACATTTGGAAAATACTATAAGCGGCACGCAGGAGTATCCCCCAAAGGGTATATCCTGCGACACAGTGATTGATTTGGTTCATAAAATAAATATTGTTATCTTTGCACAAAATAAAAAGATAGCTCCCTGTTGTTTAGAGAGCTATCTTATGCTATCACTTAATTACGTTTCCTCGAAGGAAAGAGGCTTGATTAAGCATCACGGCACAAAAGTAAGAATTATAATTGAATGTACAAATTTTTTTTTCGATGAATTACGGAAAACTTGAATATTATGTATCGCAACCACGTTTGAACAGATTTTTGACAGCGTGCGGAAATTCCAAATCAAAAGCGCAAAAGTTGTATCAAGCGAATATAAAAGTATCTCAATCATTTTACCCTGTTTTGAATTTGTTTGAAGTATTTTTTCGTAATATCTGCCATTATCAAGTCTCCTCTCATTTTGCCAATCCGAATTGGATTATTGCGGAGAAATCGGGATTTATGAGTAATCCATCATTAAGCGCTTCCAATTTTTACCTTAAAAATGCAGTCGTCAATGCCGAGCGAAGTATCCGACAAAAAGGCGGAACAGTTACAGCCGGAAAAATCATTGCCGAACAGTCATTTAGTTTTTGGACAAGCCTTTTCGATACGCATCACTACCGATTGATAGGTGGCGTAGTGATACATTGCTTTCCGCATAAGCCCTTTTACATAAACAGAAATATATTGAACGGCAGGTTAAACCGTATTCGAGAGTTCCGAAATCGTATTTATCACAACGAGCCTGTTTGCTTTTCAGGAAATACCATTGATTTTACCTATGCACATACCGTTAAACAAGATATCTATGAATTACTATCGTGGATTGACTCGGATTTAGTAAGTTATCTAAAAAAAATTGATACTATAGACTATCAAATCAATGTCGCCTCACGTATATAAAACGTGAGACAGCATTTCAAAAAAAGAATTAACCTCACAAATTTTTTTGCAAAAACACGTCTTTTGCTGCGAAATTTCGTGGCTTTCTTTGTTTTTACAGGTTATCCCCCAAAGGGTATATCCTGCGACACAGTGATTGATTGATTTTTCATCTTCTGACCAAATGACCAATTTTGCAGGACAACCGCCCTTGTAGCAGGTTTGTAATGCCGCTACCTTTGCCGAAAAATTAACTGTAGTATTAACAAATTATTTTAACAGTCATGAAAGTATTGAATGTAATGGTTTTGACACTGATGTTGATGGGATCGGCTATGGTGTCGGCACAGGAAAACACGAATTTCTTTGCGGGTAAATGGGACTTGCTTGTAGAAGGGACACCAGATGGAGACACCCACATCTTTGTGAATATTTCTTCCGCCGACGATGGTTTGGCCGGTGAGATGACTAAGGGTGAAACGGTGCAAAAAGTAGCGATTGAACAAACTAAAGACGATGTGATTACCTTGAAATTTGAAGCCCGGAATTTCGAGATTTCCATCAATCTTGAGAAGAAAGACGAAAATTCCGTTAAAGGCTACATGCTGGATATGTTTAGCGTAACGGGAAAAAGAGGAGTGGAAAAAGAAGGAGTAAACCATCCATGATGAAAAAACAGTAATACAATGGCAAAAATTTTTAAGGTATTCATAGAACTCTATGAATTGCTGTTTACAGCACGAAAGGACGACCGTTCGGGTCGTGTAGTATCCACAGGGTCGCTGAAAATCGACGACCTGATAG
>JAIRLY010000380.1 GCA_031259075.1 Dysgonamonadaceae bacterium
CATCCGCGTTTCAGCACTTATGCAGGGGCGATGGACAATACCGTTTTGAATATCCGCTGTGTCAATGATAAAAAAATAACGGATCATCATGCACTTTTGATTACCGAAAATATGCCCAACGGTCTCTCCGGCGACGAACAGACTGTTTATGAAATGATAGCCGGTCGTATGTTGGAGGCATTTTCAAAAAAGTGCGTCAAAGATGCTACGAGCATTCTGTTGGCAAGCGGCGAAACGCTTTTTGACGCTAAAGGCTCAATTATCAAACAGGCAGGCTGGCGAGCAGTTTTCGGCGAACAGGAAGAAACGGGCGAAGACGAAACAGGCAATTTGCCTGAAGTAACCGAAGGCGAAACGCTTCCGGTAATCCAATCCGAATTGCTCGAAAAACAGACCAAACCTAAACCGTTGCACACCGAAGCCACACTGTTAGGTGCAATGGAAACCGCGGGGAAAAATGTTGAAAACGAAGCCGAGCGCGAAGCAATGAAAGAAAGTGGCATCGGAACGCCTGCCACCCGTGCAGCAATCATCGAAACGCTGTTTGCCCGCGACTATATCTGCAGGGAAAAGAAGTCGCTGGTACCGACCGACAAAGGTTTATCCGTTTACGAAACCGTTAAAAACAAGCGTATTGCAGATGTTGCAATGACCGGAAACTGGGAAAACGCATTGGCACAAATCGAACGTGGCGATATGCAGCCGGAAACGTTCAGGAAAGCCATCGAAGTTTATACAAGACAGATTACAGTGGAGTTGCTGGAAGCAAAAATCGCCGCCAACGATGAAAATACCTGCCTTTGTCCTAAATGTAAAACCGCTCATGTCCGTCTTTATCCCAAGGTAGCGAAATGCGCAGACGCAAATTGCGGATTAGTCGTTTTTCGCAATATCAGCGAAAAACAGTTATCCGACGGACAGATTACGGAATTGCTGACCAAAGGCAAGACCGGAGTAATCAAAGGTTTCAAAAACAAAGTGGGAAAATCGTTTGATGCGGGACTGAAATTTGATGATGGTTACAGGGTTACGTTTCATTTCCCGGAAAAGAAAGCAGTGGGGAAAGGAAAAAAGTAGTACATTTGCCGCTGAAATCCACAGTCGTAATGGTTTAATACTGTTTCGCTGGATTTTAGTGGTGGCTCTGCCGGAGGGATACCGGCAGAGCTTTTTTGTTTCATCAGATAATTAATATTCCCCAAAATATTCCTTGAAATCATCTTTTAATATATCAGGAGTAATTTGATAAATGTCATTATTTTTTAATTTCAAATAATTGCAAAGATAGACAATATTATCAAAAGAAATTTTCATTCTCAAATTTGAAGTAAAAATGTGATTGATTATTTCTTGTCTGTCAATGCGAAATATCTTTTTTGCAGCATCACTATCTTGATTGAAAATATTTATTAGTGCATCTGACAAAGAAGATAAATCAAATCTCAACCTATATTTATTTCGTATCATTCCATCCCAATTTTTTTCCTTATAATGTTGATATGCAATATTCTCAAATAAATTGATTAATGCATGGTCGCTCGTTTCTAACGTGGCATAAATCCCATTCAATACTCTGGATTGTACTTCTAAGGTTTTCCACTCGTTTTTACATTTGTATCTCATGTTGTGGTCAACTTCGTGCCAACCTTCTGATAAGGTAGTCCTAAATTGAATCTCAAAAGTCGAATCAATTAATTCAAATTCTTCCTTATGGATAGTTTTTAATTCTTCAAATATTTCCAGATTATCGCCTTTAATACGGCATACCAAATTTTTTCGCAACGGCTTAAAAACCTCTGATTCTGGTTTGTCATATTGTAAATCAACTTTCTTAAAACAAGTAGAAAAGTAATCGACTAGAACTTTTACATCTTCGTTAAAATAAGTTGTTATACGAAACCCTATTACATCTTGCATTAATTTGTCATTGCTTTTATAATCTTTTCGAGTAATTTTCTCTCTGATAGAATTTGCGTCTTTAATACGAGAATGTAATCGGTATAACATACCCGTTCGTTTCAATGACGAATCTATATTTTCTCTTATGTTGCGTTCAATCAGTATTAATCCTTCGTACATATTTTACAGTTGTTTATAATGTTCATTAAAATAAGCGATGCCTTCTTTTGTTAAATGGCAAAGGTCGCCATTCATGTGGATATAACTATTTGATTTTAATTTTTGAATTGTCTTTGCTACATCACGTTGATTTAGATCGTTTAATTCTTTTCTTAAAATAGAAAGTTGTTTATGTCTGGGTCTTGTACTTCCTTGTCCAAAGAATTTTGACAAAAACAATTGTTCAATATCTAATCCTGTATTAGAAGCATAATCATTTCCATCAGTTGTTAGACTATCAATAAAATTATTATTACATTGGCAACTGTATAAAACAATGTTACCTGCGGAATTCAAGAAATTTTCATCTAATAAATTACAGTCATAAAAATTACAATTAATGAAAGAGGATTTTTCAAATGTTTGCAGAGAAAATTTGCAATTTTTGAAAATACAGTCTGTAAAAACGGTTTCTCTAAATTGTTCTTTTTTTGAAAAGGATATGTCTTTAATTGTGAATTGATTTAATGAATCTTGATAATAATCAGTTATTAATTCCTTCTTAAACCAAATATCAATAGAAAAGAAAAACTGTTTGTCATAAGGAAACGAAAATTTATAGAAAGTATTCCAAAGTTTTAACTTGTCATCTCTGTTTTGCACCTTATAAGCTTGTACCGCTAACAATGAGAACATTTGAGTAAGTTTATTATGGAAATTAGGGATATGTTCTTCATATTTTCCCTTGGCAAGGCTTTGCCCAATTAACGTACCAAAAATCAATTCATTTACAAATCCAATATTTTTATTATCTTTTCTATCTAAAAATGCATGATTTGATAACGTATCAACAAGTTGTTCTACCCTTGGTCGTAATTCTGGTTGATACTTTTCCAATGTATTCTTGAGAATCGTCTTATTGTAATCTAATATCAATTCTTTTATGTCCTCTTTTGAAGCAACCTTAATATCAAATTCTGAGAATAATCTAACCAATTTTCTGAAAATTCTCAATTGTGTATCCGGTTCTATTAATAACTGTTGACGAGTTTGTTCTCGTTGTAAAAGAAAATTCAAATAATTATTTATTATTGATTGTTCATTTTCAATCATATTTCGTAAATCGTTCAATTCTAAATATTTTAGATATGTAAGCAATACAGGATTTGCAATTTCGTCTATCGGAAATTCATTGCTTTCTATTATTTTTATTTTCTCTTTGTCAAGCCAATTGTTTATTTGAGGTTCTGTAATAGTGATTTTTATCATTGAATAATCAATGTTTCTATCTGTCATCCAATTATAAAATTCTTCACTGTTAAATATAGCTGTTCTACGAGAAGTAATGATAATTTTTGCATTACCAGATAGCAGTTCTATTATTGTTGAAAGCATACTTTCTACTTGCTCAAATTCGCTGCTTGAAAAGGAAAAGTCTTTGGCTATCAATTCATCAAAACCGTCAATTATCAGAGGTATTCTTCCATTTTTTATTTCATGTATCACAACTTTTGAATCAACTCTATTGGCAAATTGGTCTTCGATTTCTTTTCTTAAAATATGACTGAAAATAGTAGCTTTCCTATCTCTTGATAATTCTGTAAAAAATGGAATCTTATTTTTGCTAATTGAAAGAAATTCATTAAGGATTTCGTATGCAGTACATGTTTTCCCATAACCGGCAGCAGCTTCTAATATAATGAACAAAGGTCCTTGTCTATCGTTAATCAACGAAGTGATTTGTGAAACCAGCCCATTCTGGTATGTTGTTACCTCTGATGATAATGACATTCCATCTTTGTCGTATTCAATAACTTCATATGGACTGTTTATATATTCATATTTAGAGTTATCAGGTAAATTTTTCATTAACCTTCCTACAAAATCGCCATATCGTCTCTTCAAACTGTTTGTTACTCCCTCAACTTTAAAAAAATCATTGAAAAGTGTGGTTTCTGCCTCTTTTTCGGAAATAAAGTTCCTGACTTTTATAGCAAATCCTTCATTAGAAAATTCTTTGCGCAGTTTTTCAATATCACATTCGTCAGAAAGTTTAATTATATCCGCACCATTATAAATGCTTTTTGTAAACAAATATACTCGAACTCCTTTGTGATTTGTTTTCACTTCATAACCATATCGAGTGTAAATTTCATCAATTTTGCTTATATTTATCATAATAATTATATTTTGTTGATTAGCTTTTCTTTCACCAACTCCCAAGCCACCCCATTATCATACTCCACCCCCTGCTTCAAAACCAACCGAATATCTTCCGTAAAATCCCTGTCCGTCAGTTTCTCACTCATATTAACAAGAAACTGCTTTTGTGTAGGAGGTTTATCTACGGCATGTTCCATGTGAATTTTGTAA
>JAIRLY010000406.1 GCA_031259075.1 Dysgonamonadaceae bacterium
TTAATAGAAAATGACGATGCCATTAAAGTCCTACGGACTATTGGCGAAAGAGGGCGATGTCCCTTTCTATTGATATTATTCCCCTACGGCGAACCGGAGCGAAGCGCAGCTACGGACAACTGTCGCCATAATGAGGCGACCATGTAGCTTGCGCCGGCGCCGGGCGTTGAGGTTATCAATTCTTGATTCGCATAAATACCCATTTTACAACCAACGTATTATCAATAATATGCAAATCTATTGATTTTGTAAATGCTTGCAATCAAAATATTTATAAAACATGGGAAACTTGAATTAGGAATGGAAAATAGAGAGAAAGGAAAGCCGGAGGCTTTCAATTTGAATAACCCCCAATGAAGCGAAGCGATTGGGGGCAAACGAAATATAGGCGACGCTTTCAACCCCGAAGCGGGTTGAACGATTAAAAGGAGTTGACAGGAAAACGATGCGTTCAACCCCTGAAACGGGGTTGGAGAGAAGTATATGTTACTTTCACCCCCCAATCGCTTCGCTTCATTGGGGGTTATTCATCTTGAAGATCTTCGGTCTTCCTTTGTTCTCGTCTTTTATCCAAACCGTGCTGCGCCACATTCCGTCAGGAATGCGATTTTACATATTCTGCCTTACCCCCAGATAAATCCGGGAGTTATTTACAATAAATACCGCCGGTGTTTTCTCTTGCCCATATCCTGTTTCCAATATTAGCGCCTCAAAAAAAGAATTAATCCAAAAAATCCGGAATTTCGACCTGTCAAATTCAACGTCGGTAGAATGTCTGCTGCTTGTAGTGGAATTGAAAAAGACGCTTCATCTGTAATTTGCGCCTGCATCATGACTCTTTACTATAATCTACCGATCTATAAAGTTTGTTACGACCTGTTAATGGATTTGTATTTCGTGACGTGCAATTTCAAACGTGAATACAAAGATTACATCCTTGCAGGGTTTGTGAGAGGCGAAAGTTGAATAAGTTATAACACATAGAATCAGATAGTTGAGAAATTCTCTGCGGATTTTAGAAAAAAATAAATAATTTTATACTTGATAATTAACAATATATGTATTACATTTGGCATCAAAAAAGACATAATTTAATTTTAATATATTTTAGTCAAATTTTTCATCATGAACAAATCAGAATTAATTGCTGCTATATCCTCAGAATCAGGTATTAGCAAAACAGATGCAAAAAAAGCGTTAGAAAGTTTTTTAACAGTTATCTCTAAAGAGCTTAAAAAAGGAGGAAAAGTAACCTTAGTCGGACATGGAACTTATCAAGTAGTTGAAAAAGCAGAACGCACCGGTATTAATCCTCAAACGAAAGCGCCAATCAAGATTGCCGCTAAAAAAGTAGTTAAATTTAGGCCTGGCGAACAACTAACCAACTTGTAAGAGTTAGGAACTGTCCGGAAATAAACGATACATTTATTTCCGGACAACTTCTTAGAATGTATGCGATGCAAAAGTGTGAAGTCCCCGTATTCGATCTTCAAAGGCACTTAAAGCCGCTTTTGCACCTTCGCCCATAGAAATTATAATTTGTTTATAAGGAACTGTGGTAACATCCCCTGCGGCATATATGCCCGGTTGAGAAGTGCGGCAATGGGTGTCGATTTCAATCTCGCCGAAACGATTGGTAAGAACAATTTCTTTGAAAGGGGCGCTGTTGGGGGCCAGTCCGATTTGAACAAAAATCCCATCAAGTTCTACTACCCGTTCTTCTTCGGTTTTACGGTTTTTAACACGAATGCCTGTAACTTTTTCCCCATTACCGATAATTTCCATTGTTTGAGACGCCGTAAAGATTTCTACATTGGACAAGTTTTTGACTTTCTCCTGCAATATCCGATCGGCTTTCAATTCATCTAAAAACTCAAAAACAGTCACGCGGGAACAAATACCTGCAAGATCTATAGCAGCTTCTATACCGGAATTTCCTCCACCTACTACTGCAATTCGCTTTCCTTTATAAAAAGGACCGTCGCAATGTGGACAAAATGCAACCCCTCTTCCGATATATTCCTGTTCTCCGGCGATATTCAATCTGCGCCAACTCGCTCCGGTTGCAATAATGATTGCAGGGGCAATGAATTTTTCGCCTCCTGTTACCGAAACAACTTTTTGTTTTCCGGAGATCTCTATTTTCTCGACTTTACGATATTCCAACAAATCAACAGGATACGTTTGAATATGCGTTTTCAGATTGAGCGCTAATTGCTCTCCGGTTGTTTGAGGAACAGAAATCAAATTTTCGATTCCAACCGTTTCTTTTACTTGCCCGCCTGTTCTTTCGGCCAAAACAAGCACATTCAAACCTTTCCGCGCCGAATAGATTGCGGCCGAACTGCCGGCCGGACCTCCTCCAACAACAATAAGATCATATTCCTTTTCTGAAATTTCATTTTTCCCGACATCAACACCATAATAAACTTCCAATTTATTCAGCAACTCGCCAAAATCCGCTTTACCTGCATGAAGTAACTTACCGTCGGCAAAAACCGAAGGCACTGCCTGTATCTTCAACGCATCGGCTTCTTCCTGATAAATCGCTCCGTCCACCATTTCATGGTCAATGTTATCGCTCAATATCGCCATGAGGTTGAGCGCCTGTACTACATCGGGACAATTAGTACAAGTGAGGGAAACATAAGTGCTAAGCCGGATCTTTCCTTTTAAGGCTTTGACACGCTCGACGGTACTCTCGTCGGGAATATTTTTGCCTTTCCCGTCGCTATTTAATATTGCTAACAGCAAAGACGTAAATTCATGTCCGTTTGGAACACCTCGAAACTTGATTCCTGTGTTATTTCCGTTTTTTACTAACGAAAATTCCAAGGTATTTCCTTCTTTTACTTTACATGAAATTTTGTCTGAAGAGGCTGCTACATCACTCAATAAATCCAATAGTTCTTCACGGTTTTCGTGCCGAACGGGAACGGTAATATCTAAAATATAGTCGGATTGCAGATCGGAAAATATTTTTCGTATTTGTTCTTTTAAGGATGAATCCAACATAAAAAATAGAATTAAAAATTAAAAATAAGAATTAAGAATTTTCCTGTTTTGAAATAATTCTTAATTCTTCCTGTTTTTTAGATTTTTCCTACCAAATCAATACTCGGCTTCAAGGTAACATCGCCTTTTTTCCATTTAGCAGGACAAACTTCGTTGGGATGGCTTGCTACAAATTGAGCCGCTTCTACTTTTCTCAACAATTCTTCAGCATTACGACCAATACCATTGTCGTGAATTTCAGCAATCTTGATTTGTCCTTCCGGATCAACAAGAAAAGTTCCACGATAAGCCAAACCCTCTTCTTCAATTAAAACACCGAATGCACGACTTAAACTACCGGTATGATCCGCCAACATCGGATACTTGATTTTACGAATGGTTTCGGATGCATCATGCCATGCTTTGTGCACAAAATGAGAATCGGTACTTACAGAATAAATTTCTACACCCATTTCCTGAAATTTGGCATATTTCTCTGCCATATCTTCCAATTCCGTCGGACATACAAACGTAAAATCGGCAGGATAGAAAAAGAAAATCGCCCATTTTCCTTTTATGTCGTCGCTACTTATGGTTTTGAAACTTCCATTGTGATAAGCTTGAAGCTTAAATTCAGGCGCTTGAGAATTAATAATCGCTTGCATAACTTTGAATTAAAATTAATAATTTTGTAATATTCATAAATGTTTTGCAAAGTTAGCGGGGATATTATTATATATCAAACTGATATTTTTTATCTTTGCATAGAAAAAATCTATATAAATTAAGTATATTATGAATATTCAACAATTGGAATATGTGATTGCCGTTGATAAAGTCCGGCATTTTGCGAAAGCAGCAGAAATGTGTTATGTGACACAACCTACTTTAAGTATGATGATTCAAAAATTGGAAGAAGAACTGAATGTGAAAATATTCGACCGCCTGAAACATCCGATAGAACCAACAAGTATCGGAGTACAAATCATCGAACAAGCGCGCATTACACTGAAATATTTTAAGCAGATAAAAGAAATAGTTGAAAATGAACAAAATACTTTTAAAGGGAATTTCAGGTTAGGTATCATTCCTACCATTGCTTCGTATCTTGTTCCGGCATTACTTCATAAGCAACATACCGGCTTCAGTGACATTGAACTGATATTGAAAGACTGTACAACTCATAATCTTATTAAAGATATATTGAACGGCACTCTGGACGGAGGAATATTGGCCGGCCCTCTCAATCACTCCGGATTATCAGAATTTCCGGTTTATTATGAAAAATTCTACGCCTACGTTTCTCCATACGATGAAGCGTACAAAGAAAAGGAAATTGATTTGGATAAAATCGATATCAACAATATCTGGCTATTGGAAAATGAACATTGCCTCAGAGGACAAATCGAACGCTTATGTAAATTGAAGAAAAATTCTATCGCCGCTTCTCTTATTAAATACGAATCCGGAAGTATTGATACGTTGATTCACGTGGTCGATTACAACCCCGGAATTACAATTATCCCTGAAATGCACGCAATGGGATTAAGCGAAGAAAAACAGGAAAATTTGCGTCCTTTCAAAAATTTAACCGCCGTAAGAGAAGTCTGTTTAGTGGTCAGTACCGAGTATGTACGCAAAACTTTGTTGAATGTTATTTTGGAAATTATCAGAAATTCAGTTCCAAAATCAATGCAAAATCCTCAATTGAAAGCGTATGTAGTAGATTTATAATTCTTACCGCAAAGAAAAAATACTTATCTTTACGGCACATTATTATTTTCAGTTAAAACAAATCAACATGGCATCAATTAAATTTTATTTGAAAAGGGAAAACTCAAAAGAACAAAGATAAATCGGTAAACAGTAAGTATCTTTAGATCCGGCCATTTTTACGCAGCCAAAGGGACGCGGATTAGATTCCAATCCTTTAAGATTCCTAACAATAGAGCCTACATACAATTGATTTATTTTTAACAAATCTTTCTTTGCCTTTTGGGTAACAATGACATTATA
>JAIRLY010000018.1 GCA_031259075.1 Dysgonamonadaceae bacterium
AATGGAACCGGATACGAACGTAAATGCCCGGATTTAATCATCAACGGAAAATATTATGAATACGAAAGCTATACGCCGCCGTTCAAAAAAGAAAAAATATCGCACATGATAAAAAAAGGGCTGAGACAGGCTTCGAGGATTATTATTGATAACAACAAAGGGTGCAGTGACCGTTATATTTTAAACAGCATATATAACAGACTCAGGGATAAAAACTTCAAAAATAATATCGACGAAGTGTGGTTATATGAAAAAGGGAGAGTAAGATTGATATACAAAAAGAAATAGGGGTTTTATTCCCCTATTTCCTATTCACAAGCAGTAATGGAAAACCATCCTGCGGGCACCGATCCGTAGAACGGCTAAATATCTTCCAATATCCTGTTGCAAAATTACTGCTTTTTCCCGAATAAACAAAAAATATGCGTTAAAAATTTGAAAAAACTCCTTCCGCTAAGGAATTTTCCCGTCATCAGCCTGATTATCTCTCTTTCAAGAGAGGTAATCTTCATTTCCAGATCCTTTTGCTCCATTTTTGAAGTCATGTTTGGACGTTTCAATGATTTCTAAGCCTTCTAATGAAGAAAGGTTTTTATTTCACAAAACTTTTTTTATTCTCAACAATTTTTCCAAGAGTGTTTCCAGTAAATCCAGCGGCAACATATTTGCGCCGTCCGATAGCGCTTTGGATGGTTCGGGATGCGTTTCGATAAATAAACCGTCCACGCCAACTGCGATAGCTGCTTTGGCTATCGTTTCGATCAGTTGAGGCATTCCGCCGGTTACGCCGCTCGTCTGATTGGGTTGTTGTAAAGAATGTGTTACATCCATTACAACCGGAAATCCAAATGCTTTCATTTCCGGTATTCCCCGGTAATCCACGACTAAATCGGTATAACCGAAAGTGGTGCCTCGCTCGGTAATCAGAATTTGGTCATTACCGCTGTCGACTACTTTTTGTACTGCGAATTTCATGGCAGAAGGCGAAAGAAACTGTCCTTTCTTGATGTTTACCGTTTTTCCCGTTTTAGCCGCTGCTATCAATAAATCGGTCTGCCGAGAAAGAAACGCAGGAATCTGCAAAACGTCCACATATTCCGCCGCTTTTATTGCATCCTGACTTTCATGAATATCCGTAACGGTAGGAATGTGAAACGTATCTCTTATTTTTCCCAATATTTTCAATGCTTTCTCATCGCCTATTCCGGTAAAAGAATCTGCTCTCGAACGATTGGCTTTCTTGAAAGATCCTTTAAATATATAAGGGATACCTAACCTTTGAGTGATAAAAATAATTCTTTCGGCGATTTCCAGCGCCATCTTTTCGTTTTCAATGACACAAGGTCCTGCCAACAGAAAAAAGGATTCTTTTTGTAGTAAATTTTTAATTGTAAGCATTGTCTTTATTATCTATTGTACAAAGATACATGAAATTTTTCAATCACATAGACGAATTATAATTTTGAAATCGGCATATCTTTATTCGTCTATGTGTAAATCGAAATTTTTCATGTATCTTTGTTTTTATTTTTTCGAAAGTAATTTTATTAATATAAGTCATGAAAAAACAATTTATTTATTTAGCAATCATTGCTGTTATGACATTATCAGCTTGTAATGAGAACAAAAAAGAAATCGTAAAAGGGATCAATCTTGAAAATCTGGACACCGGCGCTGTTCCGGGAAATAATTTTTATCAATTTGCCTGCGGCGGATGGATGGCCTCTAATCCGCTAAAACCCGAATATGCCCGGTTTGGGACGTTTGATGCATTAAGAGAAAAAAGCAGGGAACAAGTGAAAAATTTAATTAATGAACTTTCCCAACAAACTAACGAACAGGGAAATATCGCACAGAAAATCGGTGATTTTTATTCCTTGGCAATGGATAGCGTCCGCCTGAACAAAGAAGGAGCAACCCCTCTCCTACCCTCTCTCAAAGAACTAAATGCAATTAATAATAAATCGGAAATTACAACCGTTTTAGCCAATATGTTCCGTAACGGTATATCGCCCTTTTTCGTGCAATACGTGTATGCCGACGATATGAACAGTTCGCTTAACATCTATCATATTCATCAAGGAGGTTACGCGATGCCGGACCGCGATTATTATTTGGAAAATAATGAAAAAACAAAGGAAATCCGCTCCAAATATGTCGAATTGATAGAGAAACTTTTCACTCTGTCGGGGTACACTCCTGAAGAAACGACTCAAGCGTCTGCTGCCGTAATGAATATCGAAACTCAATTAGCAAAAGTAGCTTATTCTCGTGAAAAACTTCGCAACCCGATAGCGAATTATCATAAAATCAAAGTAGATGAATTAGCTAAAATTGCATCTGACATCGACTGGCCTTTGTTTTTCCAAACGATCAGTATTAAAGACATTAAAGAACTAAATGTGTCTCAATTGGAACCCATTTCCGAAGTAAGCAAAATACTCAAAACATATTCATTAAACGAGATTAAATCTTATTTGTCATGGAATGCGATTCTTGCTTCTTCGTCTTTCTTAAGCGATGAATTTTCGGATGCTATTTTCGAATTTTTCGGCAAAACGTTATCGGGAAAAGAAGTGCAACAAGAGCGCTGGAAACGGGCAGTAAATATAATTGATGCAGGTTTAGGAGAAGCTGTAGGACAAATCTATGTAGAAAAATATTTTCCTCCTGCAGCCAAAGAAAAAATGTTGGATTTAGTTCACAACCTTCAAATCTCTCTGAGTGAAAGAATTGCCGATCTCCCATGGATGGGAGATGAAACCAAAGCAAAAGCGCAAGAAAAATTAAGCACTTTCCATGTAAAAATAGGTTATCCCGACAAATGGAGAGATTATTCCAAACTGACAATTAATAAGGATAAATCATACTTGGAGAATATTATTCATTCCAATAATTTTGATTTCGACTATATGATTGGTAAATTCAATCAACCGGTGGATAAAGACGAATGGCTGATGAATCCACAAACGGTAAATGCTTACTATAATCCGTCTACAAATGAAATTTGTTTTCCGGCCGCTATTCTTCAACCCCCATTTTTCAACAAAGATGCCGACGACGCAGTCAATTATGGAGCAATCGGCGTAGTGATCGGTCATGAAATGACGCATGCTTTCGATGATCAAGGCCGTCAGTACGACAAAGACGGAAATCTGAAAGATTGGTGGACAGAAGAAGACGCCAATCGTTTTAAAGAAAGAGCGCAAGTTTTAGTAGATTATTTCGATAACATCATAGTATTGGATACAGTTCATGCCAACGGACGATACACTCTGGGCGAAAATATCGCCGATCAAGGGGGTTTACAAATTTCATGGCAAGCGTACCAAAATACTTTGAAAGAAAAGAAAACCCCTGCACCAATCGACGGATACACTGATGCTCAACGATTTTTCTTAGGTTATGCTACAGTCTGGGCAAGCAATATTCGTAACGAAGAAATTCTCCGCCTCACAAAAGTAGACACACATTCATTGGGTAGATGGCGTGTGAATGGCGCTTTACCACAAATTGACGCATGGTACGACGCTTTCGAAATCACGCCGGAAAATACATTATTTATTCCAAAAGAAAAACGAGTTGCCATCTGGTAAAATGACAAAACTAAAAAATGAAGAAAATAAAAGAAGTATTTTTTTATTTTCTTCATTTTTTGTAACTATTCAACTCGGATAAAAAAAACGTTTTCACCCAAAAAAGAAGCGTTTTAAATACTAAAATAAAGTTCGTTTAAATAAAAAAACGCAATGATGCAGTCAAATCAAGAAATCACATTTTTAACGAAGGTTTCCCCCAACCAACTTTAGTACATGACTGTTGGAAACCCTACTTTAAAACCGTCTGCGGGAATCATCAAATATGTACGGCACACCTGTTCCGGGAACTTAAATATTTGACCAATAAGAAAACCAGCGCCAATGTACGAACTGTTTATTTGCCGAAACTCAGGTTATTAGATGCCTCTTTTTCTGAATCGCACTGTTTATTTCTTGCAACGCACACTAAGCAAGTTGTACTTGCCGAAATGGAGGCGATATGCTCCGCCGGCGCCGCGATACAGAAGCCGCCCCCATGCGTAGGCTTCACCATTGGAACTACTCGACCAGAAGTAAGCGTCTACGCCGTAAACGTGCGCTGAGCCACTGTATATGATGCCTAAGAGCAAAGCGTCGAAGCCCCCCTCACTACATGATTTGCTCGTACCGTTTGTAGTTTGTCCGTCAACCACCGCTGTGGTACTCTTCATCTTATTGCCATGAAGAAAACCGCGATGATCGATAGTTGTACTATAATTTGTGTTCCATGAAGTAGGCCCTGTAGTCGAATATTCATCAACTGCGCTCAGTGCAATTACCTCTTCCAACTGATTCCATTCATAATCGCTCGGTAAATGCCATCCGCTTGGACAAATACCCTGACGAGTGGAGACCGTTCCCGCAAACGCATCGCTGCTTTCGGTAGCGCTTGTACCGATATTTGCGGCTGCCCAAGTATATAACAAGCCATATTCCGGATGACTGCTTAATATCGTATTGTCGTTATTCGGATAATAATAGTAAGCCGTATTACTATTACTCGAATTTACATCTTCGGTTAAAGTTCCGCCGGTGTAGGTTTTCGTTCGTAAATTCTGGGTCATCCAACAACCCGCATTCCCAAACTGAGCGGCATAATAAGCATTGCCTTCAATGTCCATTACACCTGCACACTCATTGATGGTAACCACGCAATCTTGAGTTATACCATTGACAGTAGCTTGAACGGTAAACGAACCGGCTGTACTTCCGGAAGTGACGGTAAACGTATTATCGGTATCAGAGATAAAGGAACCATTGGGCACTTCACCTGCTACAACTGACCATGTAACCGTAATATCATCGAACGGTTTGCCGTCGCTGCCGGTTAGATGTGCGGTAATCGTTCCTGTTTGACCATCCGGTTCCAAGAATAAAAGATCCTTATCCAATTCAAAACGCTTGAGTGTGACCGGACCGATCGGCTTCCAACCGTTGCGTGTCCATACATAAATATCTTTCCCGTTGCCGTCGAGCACATCGTCGTTCGTGTTGTAAATCAGCATCCCTTCGCCGTTGACTTCATTGCCGGACAACTGCCAGTCAGAGACATTTGTCAGAAAAACCTGAGGCAGCAGCAATCCCAAATTCGTAGATTGAGACAAGTCGAGCACCGCGCCTTTATGCGGATCCTGTTCGCTACCGATAGTTACTTGTGCATTCATACTCGCTGCACCCCAAACGAGGAATGTCAGCGCTAAAAAAATCATTTTTTGCTTCATGTTTAATAAAAATTTAGTAATGTTATTTATAATTCTGTTCTCTTTTACTTGTTCAACCCGCTTCGGGGTTGAATGTGTTGCTGTTTTTCGTTTGTCCCCCAATCGCTTCGCTTCATTGGGGGTTATTTATCTTGAAGACCTTCGGTCTTCCTTTCTCCATTCTTAGTTCTTAACTCATAATCGTTCGGTTAAGGGCCGAAAGCCCTGTAATCATTAGCGCAGGCAACGCTCTGTGGAATGAAATATATTCCGCAGCAACCAAGCCCCAACGGAGCGTAATCATTTGGATGGCAGGCCTTCAGCCTGCTTTGAAATGAAACGGCATCCTTTTCCGATGGCCGTTGCCCATCGCTATTGATTATCGCTCTTTCAGAGCTTCGCTCCATTTTACATTCTCTATTTTTCATTCTTAACTCTTAGTTCTTAATTCTCAATTTCCGTCTCCGGTAAAGACAACCGGCTTTTATTAAACGATGAGAAAAATGATTTTTTGATTCGAATAGTTGTCTTTACCTTCGACCGGAATAAACATAATGATACAAGGGGTGGCATCAACTCTTAACTCATAACTATTAGTTCTTAGTTCGCTTCCAGGTCCCGAAGAGAAGCGGTTTAAAAATACGAAGCGTGGGACTTCAACTTTATTTGTTCTTGAGGTTCTCGAATACCCGTACATGCAAATAAGTTATACCCACGCATCCAACGTGAGCGTTTACTAACTTACTCTTGCATGTACTGAAACTTTCGAGATTTCAAGAACAAGAATATAAGCTAACGCTTTCTTAATTAATTATATATGAAAAATAATATCTGTTTCTTTCTGAAAAATTGATAAATTTTGTTTAAAAATCAAGCAAAAACAGGGAGATTTTTTGAAATAAAAAATTTAATTTTTATCCAAAAACTCATGTTATAAGCATCAAACCGCGATCAATTCGTAATTTAAACTGCCCAAGCCGATTTTTTCCGCATATTTCAATCCGGCTAACCAATTGGTATTCGGGTGAATCATTTTGAATTTATCTATATTCTGCAATTCTCCGTGTTTTTGAACATTCAAAACGGTATTCAGGTTCGCAGCCGCTTTTGTCACCATATCTGCGCTTGCTTTATCCAAGGCGACCGGATCGAAAGAGGCTGCTATTCCAATATTAGGAACGATTGCCGCATCGTTGCAATTCCAACAATCGCAATTCGGCGACACATCCATAATGAAATTGATGTGAAAATTAGGTTTATCTTTCAACACGGCCGCCGTATATTCTGCTATTTTGTAATTCATAATATCCGCCGAATTATCCCAAACCGGTTGAGCGGCTTCGAATTGACAAACGGCTACACATTGCCCGCAGCCGACACATTTTTTATAATCTATTTCCGCTTTTTTTTCGTTATTCAAATGAATGGCGTCTGAAGCGCAATATTTTACGCATTGTCCGCAAGAAGTACACGAAGATTTGTCAACAACCGGTTGTGAAGAGGAATGTAAATCCAATTTTCCCGCAGCAGAAGCAGAACCCATTCCCAAATTCTTCAAAGCGCCGCCAAATCCGGCTTGTTCATGTCCTTTGAAGTGATTCATCGAAACAATGATATCCGCTTCCGCAATGGCCGAACCGATTTTAGCCGTTTTACAATAGTTCAAATGAACCGGTATTTCTTTGTAGTCAATCGCTTTCAAACCATCGGCAATAATTACCGGGCAAGAAACCGCTATCGGATTAAATCCGTTTTCAAAAGCGCTCTCCAGATGATCAATTGCATTTGATCGCTTTCCTGAATATAAAGTTCCCGAATCGGTTAAGAAAGGTTTAGCATGTTTGGTTATAAGAAACTTAACCAATTTAGCTACGTAATTAGCACGAATATAAGACAAATTGCCCGGTTCCCCAAAATGAATTTTAATGGCTGTAAATTTGTCTTTGAAATCAATGTGTTCAACACCGGCTTTTTTGACGAGAATTTCCAATTTGTCTAATAAATTTCGTCCCGGCTTGGTGCGCATATCTGTAAAATAAACTTTCGACATACTGTTATTATTGTTAATAATACAAATTTATATAAAATTTTGCTGATTCACATACAGATGAATAAAAATAGATGAAAGGTGGAAGTTATTTTTATGTAAAAATAGACTATTTTTTGGATTTTATATACAAGTAAAATTTGAATAAATACAATTTATGGGACTAAAATTACCATAAAATACATTTAATTGATTATAACTTTGCACTGTGAAAGTAATAATCAAAAAGTCGAACAGTAAAAATTTTAGATCATGATGAAATTCTTAAAAAGAAAAGTAAAGTATTTTAAACGGTGGTGTCGGCGGCGTTTTTCCCGTTTTGGGATTTATCCTTGCACAAACTCGGTGTATTTGGGTCGTCGATGAGCATCGAAATAAACATTTCGGTGCAAGTTGATAATCCGGTAATAACGCTAAAAAAAGTTTATTTCTTTTTTTGAAATAAACTTTTTTTAGTTGAACAAAACTTATTAAAAATCAATCATTTATATTCTATTCCAAGAGGTTATCCCATTACGACAACCACATCGTTTACCTCTTTCATTTGTTCAAATGGAATCGTATTTCCTTCGATTGTTTTTCCATTCAGGGTGATGGATTTTACGCCTTTTTCTATTTTTTCCGGATTTTCTACCCGGATTTTCATCCTTTTTCCCCGGAAACGGCGGTTTACCGTAAAACGTTCCCATCGGGGAATACAGGGGTCGATCGTCAATCCTGCATAGTCGGGGCGAATGCCGAGTATATACTGTGCTGCGGTGTAATAAGCCCACGAAGCTGTTCCGCTCAACCAGGGACAACGACTCTGTCCTGCCCTGCTGTTGTAATTCGAACAAGTAGTCTGGGCATAAACATAAGGTTCTATCTGACGGACTTCGGCCCGGTCGTTGTAAGCGGCCGGCAAATAATTCCGGTAATTTTTATACGCGCGTGTTCCATGTCCGAGTATGCAATCGGCCATAATTCCCCATCCTTGCGTATGTTGAAATACGGCCGCATTTTCTTTCATTCCTTTGATGAATAACGGCGCTTTTATGACCGACGTTTCTGTATGTTCGTAAGGAGGATTACAGAGCGTCAAACCATAATCGGTAGCCAAATATTTTTCAACCAAATTCATCATGATCTCCGCTTTTTCGCCGGTAGCCTGTCCGCTGATCACCGCCCAAGATTGCGGATTTAACCAGATCTTTCCTTCTTCCACGTCTTTTGTGCCGAAAACATAACCGTCTTCTTTAATGGCTCGAACGTACCATTGTCCATCCCAAGCGGCTTTTTCAATGTCTTCCGTCAACTGTTTCAATGTTTTTTCGGCCCAAACGATTTCTTCCGGTTTATTGAGGTGAGTGCATATCTCTATATAAACCGTCAGGGTGTAACGCAATTGCATTGCCACAAAAACGCTTTCGCCTTTTTCTCCTAATACCAGACAGTCGTTCCAATCGGCTTTCAAACCACACGGAAGGTTGTGTTTTCCGCACCGGTCGAGATTGAACCGGATAGCTTTGCGAAGATGTTCCAAAACGGTTCCTTCTCCCTTGTCGGAGTAAGGCAATCGCTTATTATAATAATTTAAATCGCCGGTTTCTTTCACGTATGCGGGAATTGTATTGAAAAGCCATAAGCAGTCATCGGAACGAAATTCGTTTTCGGGCGTCGGCATTTCATTTCCCGGACGATGGTCAAACGGTTTCACGACAGGCATTGCTCCGCCGTTGGAATTTTGTCCCGTGATCATCAATTCCAACCGTTCCGTTATTTCGTCCGGAATATTATGAATTATCCCCAACATGTCTTGAATTGTATCGCGATAACCCATGCCGTCGCGTTCGCCGCTGTAAATCAGCGAAGCGGCTCGCGACCAGGAATAAGTTATCAAGTTGTTGAACGGATTCCACATGTTTATCATACTGTTGAAAGCCGGATCGGGAGTTTCCGCTGTTAATCCTTCAATCCGTTCCTGCCAGTAATCTACAACTTTTTGGTATTCCGCTTGTACTTTTTCGGATGTTGCAACCGCATCCGCCGCTATTTTTCCTTCCACATCCGCTTTTCCTATTCCTAAAACAACGGTAAATTCTTTGGTTTCCCCCGGATTCAAATCCACATCCACTTGTAAACTGCCGCAACCGTTATCTCCTTCTGTAATTGTATTTTGACACATTCCATTTACAACCGAAACGGGATTTGCGTAAGTATGATAATTGCCGATAAACCGGTCGCGGTCCGAATCAAAACCGGTTACCGGTTGACCGACCACTCCAATGAATGAATGACGGCATTGGTCTTTGTTTTGAAAATGTTCCGGATCTTCCGGCAGATAAGGATTGTTTACATGATCGATAAATCCATCTTTATAAGCCGTTTGAATAATATACTGCGTATATTGCAGATTATTTTGGTCATCGTTCATATTCCAGTTGGAAGCAAATTCCACATACGTGAAAACCCGAAGCGATCGTTTTTGTCTATCGTTATTTGTAATCCGGATGCGCCACACTTCAAACGTTCGACCTTTGGGGACAAAATACAGCGATTCCGTTTTTATTTTATCATATTCGGACGTAATCACCGTATAAGCCGTGCCGTGCCGACATTCGCTTTTGTAAACATTCAACGGCTTTCCCACCGGTTGCCACGAAGCCGACCAAAAATCTTTCGTTTTCCGGTCGTGGAGATAAACAAAACGGCCCGGTTGATCCGAAGGCACTTTGTTGAAACTCATACGCAGATAACGTCCTTGTACGCTGGAACGAAAAAAACTGTATCCTCCGGCATTCTGAGTGATGATAGCGCCGTAATGCGTATCCCCCAGATAATTGCTCCACGATTTGGGCGTATCGGGGCGGGTAATGACATACTCTTTGCGAGCGTCGTCGAAATATCCGTATTGCATGGTTTATTTATTTGTATCGGATACAAATTTACATGAAATTTCCGGATTACGCACAAACGAATAAAAATAAATGAAAGACAAAAAACAGAAGAAGATAGACGCCGGCAGGTAAAGTCATTTGACATTCCAAATAAATTGCAAAGATTTAACGTTATTTAACGCATTGATGAAAAATAGCTTGATATTGTTTAATAACAGGTTTGGCAATTTTGGTTGCCAAGTGAATAAACTCCAA
>JAIRLY010000090.1 GCA_031259075.1 Dysgonamonadaceae bacterium
GAAGGCGGGCTATTTGCGCCCGTAGATTGCCGCGGTTGAAATGACCGCCCCATTGTGATCTTGGAGGATATGTGACTGATAACGAGATTAAAAATTGCGTAACGCTGGTATGCGAGAATTTACCTGTTTTGCGGGAAATGCTCAATCTTAAGCAGGCGGACGTAGCGGGCATTTGCGGAACCTCGCGACAGCAGATAATCAAATTTGAACACCAAGATGCAAAAATGACAAAATCAATTCTGATTGCGTTGGTCAGCTATTTTTCGCTCCGTCCAAAAACAGCGCGGTTTTTATCTATGCAGGGGTTATATAAAAATAAATTTGTTCAGGATATTGGCTTTAACGATCAAATAATAGCTTATATAGTAGAAAACGGCATCAACGGGACAGCGGGGAAATGAGTCGGGAAGAATTTTATTTTCAGTGGCATTTTATGAATACCTGTAATTTACGCTGCGCACACTGTTATCAGGAGAGCTATCATTTTCCCGGTTTGGAGCTAAGTGATTTGCTCCGTATAGCCAATGAAATTTCTTTTACCTTAAATAAATGGAATATGTACGGCAGGATTTCTTTAACCGGGGGAGAGCCTTTTATGAGTCCGTATCTGTTTGATCTTTTGGATTATTTTGAACGTGATGAGCATACAAAACAGCTTGACATTCTGACAAACGGAACCTGTATAGACGAAAATAGCATTAACCGGCTTAAAGCATATAAAAAGTTACGGCAGATTCAAATTTCGCTTGACGGCGCTAGCCGGGCTGTCCATGACGCGGTTCGAGGGGATGGAGTGTACGACAAGGTTATAGAAACAATTCATAAACTAAGGGAAAATAATATAGAGGTTTCACTTATGTTTACCCTTATGCGGCAAAATATGAACGAAGCGGTACAGGTAATTGATTTTGCCGAGGCGCATGGGGTAAATGCGGTAACTGTTGAACGGGTAACTCCCTGCGGAAACAGTTCCATAAAAGACATCTTGAACGCTGGGGAAGTCAGAGAAATTTACAACGCGATCGCTATCCGGGCCAATAAGGTTAATTTCAACCTGACGGTAAGACGCCTTCGTCCTTTGTGGATACATACTGAAGATCTCAATAGACGTGCGGACGGTAAAATCGGCGGTTTTTGCCCTGTCGGTTTTACTTCTATGGCTATACTCTGGGATGGCACGGTCCTGCCTTGCCGCCGCCTGAATATCCCGATTGGGAACGTTTTAAAAGAGAAATTATTCCGTATATGGTATGGCAGTGATGTGCTGTGGCGTATCCGTGACAAGAACAATCTGCGGGGAAAATGCCATAATTGCCAAAACATCAACAGGTGCGGCGGCTGCAGGGCAATTGCCTATGAAACTACAGGCGATTATATGGGGGAGGATATACAATGCTGGATATGAAAAGACTTTACCAGCGTAATGAAAATATCATTATTAGAAAACTGGGTAAAAATCAATGGGCGCTGGATATGGAAACAGGCAGCGAATACGGCCTTAATGAAATTTCTTTCGATATGCTTAATATATTATCAGCTCCCCATAGTGTTGATGAACTGTTGAACGAAATTATAAACGTTTATAACGTTTCAAGGGATGCGCTTGTCGAAGATTGCAATACATGGCTGGAGACGGCTTTGCAGAAAGGGCTTGTAGATGTTTACAACAATGAACAATAGCGGCATGAACCGTTTTGTTATATATTTTGACAGGAGGTTTTATGAATCAATCTGAAAATACGCGGGTCGCGGAAGCAACGACGATTTCTTCCAAAAAGTACTATGAAGCGCCGGTTATCACTGAAAAATCCGGGATGACTTTTACAAAAGAGGCATGGGAGGACTTCAGCGAAGGGAGCTGGTGCTTTGGTTGTACAAACTGCAATTGCAATTAGCATAGCAGAAGATGATTTATCCGGGCGGGGTTTAATGCCCCGCCCGGACTTTCATTGAGTTAGGATTGTTTATACATGGAAATTATTGACGCGCATGTGCATTTGGGTACAATCGCCCATAAAAAAAGTAAATCCGGCGGTTTCCCCTTCGATCTCTACAATGATTATAAGAGTTTTCTCAAACGCATGGATGCATCCCGTGTATCACGCGCTGTTGTCCTGCCAATTCCGCACAGGGACTATGACAGCAGGCTCTCAAATGAATATCTCCTTGAGGCAGACAGAAAGTCATCAAATCGTTTAATTCCTTTTTGTAGAATTGACGATAATCTGGAAGAAAATCTGTGTAATGGCTTCAAGGGGGCAAAACTTCATCTTGCATACGAAGATCTGGAAAAAAAAGACTTAAAGTGCAAGGTAAAATTACTTGAAGAATACGGCGTTCCGCTTCTGCTTCACGCCAAATTTAAATACAAAGTACGGCAAATAGAAGAAATATTGAAGTATGCTCCTAATCTGTATCTAATTCTTGCGCACATGGGCAGAGGGCACATCAATACCGACGAGGGTATTGTTGAAAACGCGGCAGCGCTTAAAAAATACGACAGGGTTTACTTTGAAACGTCAACGATTGAAGACCCTGTAACAGGACATGGAAGCGCTAGCATAAACAAGGTATGTGATATTATCGGAAATAACAGGATTTTATTCGGGACAGATTATCCTTTTGAAAAAAATAAATATGATTATCAAAGCAGAATTGATACTTTTATCAATGGTATACATGGTAAAAAGGCCCTGCCTTTTATCATGTATAACAATATATTTGAGCTTCTGAATCTGGGGAATGACCAAGAGCGTATAGTTATTCGAGAAGTAAAAAAAAGCGATGCCACGTTTCTGGGAACATTCCTTGAATCTTTGAGCGAAGAAGACAGAAAATTTCTCGCGCTCTCGCCAAAGCTGTCACATATAAAAACCGTTATAAGAAGTGAAAAACATTGCTATGCCGCTCTTGTTAATAATATCATTGTAGGATTTATGCGGGAAAGCGGCAGGCCCGAAGGATACTCTCTTTTGGAAGAAATAGCAGTTAATCCCGGCTGCCGCAGAAAAGGCATAGCAAGAGAATTGCTGAAACACTATCATCGTATTTTTTCAAAAACGCTGGCAAAGACCAACGCGAAAAACACCGGGATGATTGCTTTATTAAAGCGCAATGGTTACGAGCCAGAAAATCCCGACGCGCAAAGAATCATCAATTGGAAAAGAAACACGGAGCAGGAACGCCAATGACACAAGATATTGCGTTTGAAGATGATAACAGGCTGTTTGAACACTTTCTTTCAGAAACCAAAGACATACAGCGTCTCCGAAGCAAGCTGCTATATCAGACCCTCTCTTTCTTTAACAGTCTGGGTTATATGCTTATCGATCCGCCCATACTGCATGAACACGTTCCAAACAGAGACAAAAATATTATCGTTTCCCTGCATGACAAACAATACGATCTGAACCAAAGTAATGCCTTATACATAAGCGCTTATACCGCTGTTTTTGAAAAGGTGTTTGCCGTTTCTCCCGCATTTCGGGAGGAAAAAAAATCAAACAATCACCTTGTCGAGTTCAGAATATTGGAATGTGAATCATTAAACAGCAATTTTCAGCAGTGTATTGACTTAACACAAAATTATGTCAGATTCATTCTAAAGACGATGGCGGAACAATTTACGGACAGTATCTTTGAAAAGCGGCTATACTCGTTACAGGAAGACCTTCGATTTGATACTATGACGTACAAGGAA
>JAIRLY010000135.1 GCA_031259075.1 Dysgonamonadaceae bacterium
GAAAGAAAGATTTGTAATTGTACTTATTTCTTCTACGGTTTGCTCATTCAGATAAAACAGCGTAATCAGGAATCGTTCGTCCGGAGGAAGCTGTTTCAAGGCTTCTTCCAAAAAAAACATTTTTTCTTCTTTTTCAAAATCTATTATTTTTTCGTCTATTTCTTCGTCTTCGGAGATTGATTGATAATCGGCATTGTATGAAATAGAATTTATCTTTTATTACCATCTTTGGAGGTATTGGTTTATTAATTGCTTATTTGATCGAAACAAAACAAAAGAGCAAACAACAATAAAACTACACCTTTGGGGCGCGACCTTGCAATGGCCGCCCTTTTTACGACTGAAATTTTAATCGGTTCGCAGTGGTTTTAAATAAAACAATCACTCTACCAATGTGAAATCCAATTGTCTTTTTTCCAAGTTGGCGCGCGTCACTTTGATTTTTACCGGATTACCTAAAAGATACCGATGTTTGTTTCTTCTGCCGATTAAACTATATGTTTTTTCATCAAATTCATAAAAATCGTTTCCTAAATCACGCATGGGAATCATTCCTTCGCATCGATTTTCATTCAATTCGACAAATAAACCCCACTCAGTCACACCGGAAATCACTCCATCGAAAATCATTCCTACTTTATCAGACATAAATTCCACCTGTTTGTACTTAATAGAAGTTCTTTCCGCTTGAGTCGCCAGATTTTCCATATCGGAACAATGTTTACATTCTTCTTCCGTTTTTTGTTTGGAAGCCGAACGTCCTCCTGATAAATATTTGTCCAACAAACGGTGAACCATCATGTCGGGATAGCGCCGGATAGGGGAAGTAAAATGGGTGTAATATTTGAATGCTAAACCATAATGTCCGATATTTATCGTCGTATAAATTGCTTTTGCCATTGCACGAATGGCAACGGTTTCTATCAAATTTTGTTCTTTTTTCCCTTGAACTTCGTCCAACAACTTGTTGATATTCTTGGATATTTCGGTGCTTGTACCTTTATCTTTCAGCTTGTAACCGAACCGACGGATAAATTCCGAAAAATTCTCCATTTTTTCAGGATTGGGTAAATCGTGTACGCGATAAACAAATGTTTTCGCTTTTTTATTTTTGGGCACTTTTCCAACGGTTTCTGCTACCGTTTTATTGGCTATAAGCATAAATTCTTCTACCAGTTTGTTTGAATCTTTGGCTTCTTTGAAATAAACGCTCAAAGGTTTTCCGTTTTCATCAATATCGAATTTCACTTCAAAGCGATCGAAATTGATAGCTCCATTTTCGAAACGTTTTTGTCTCATTTTTTTTGCCAGACGGTCTAAAGTCAAAATTGCATTTTCCAATTCTCCTTTAGAAGTTTGAGCGTTGGAATTATCTTCTATGATTTGCTGTGCTTCTTCGTATGTAAACCGCCGGTTGGAATTGATAACGGTTCGTTTGATCCGGTAATTCTTGATTTCCGCAGCATCGTTCATTTCGAAAATAATTGAGAAACACAATTTATCTTCATTCGGACGCAAAGAACAAAGTGCGTTGCTCAGAATTTCAGGAAGCATGGGAATGGTTCTGTCCACTAAATAAACGGAAGTTGCTCTCTCGGCAGCTTCTCTATCAACACTGCTTCCCTCCTTTACATAGTAAGTCACATCAGCAATATGAACGCCAATTTCCCAGAGTTTGTTCGGTAATTTTTTGACGGACAATGCATCATCAAAATCTTTTGCATCTTTCGGATCAATGGTGAATGTCATTGTCTCTCTAAAATCTTCGCGTGCATTTATTTCTTCTTGAGTAATTTCCGCAGGTATTTTTTTCGCCACTCTTACCACCGATTCGGGATATTTATACGGTAATCCGTATTCTGCCAGAATAGCATGCATTTCGGTATGTTGATTTCCGGTGTCGCCCAACACATCCAATACTTCGCCGATTGGATTTTTGGCTTTATCGGGCCATTCTATGATTCGAACAATTGCTTTCTGGCCGGATTTACCGCCTTTGAGTTTTTCTTTCGGAATAAAAATATCGTTGGCTAATATTTTGCTGTCGACAATCAGGTATGCGTAATATTTTGCCACTTCCAATACACCGACGAAAGTATTTTTCACACGACGAAGGATTTCAATCACTTCAGCTTCCGGTTCACGTCCTTTTCTTTTCGCAAAAATCTGAACCTTTACCTGATCGCCGTTCATCGCATGCATCGAATTTCGTTCCGCTACAAACAGCGGATTGCCGCCGTTATCGGGAATAAAAGAATTTTTTCCGTTTGATCGTCTTTCAAACCGGCCTTCAGCCGTACTTCCCAAACCATTCAGACGATATTTTCCATGACTTGTTTTTACCAGAAAATCCTCTAAGGATAATGTTTCTAAAATATTGTTAACCATTACTTTGCCAACTTGCAATGTAACTCCGATCTCCGAACTGACTTGTTTATAATTCATCAATTCTTTCGGATAAGTGTTGAAAAGATTTACGATGCGTTGTGTAATTTCCTTTTTTTTCAATTGTTTTTCCGGTTTTATTTCTTTGAATTTCTTTTTTGCCATTTCAATTTGATTTATACTGCAAATATACATGAAAATTTTCAATTCCACACAGACGGATAAAAATGTCCGGCGAAATTTATAGGAGGAAAATTTCTACCGAGCGATACATTCCCGACGGAATGTGGCGCAGCACGGTTTGGATAAAAGACAAAAAAAGGAAAGTCGAAGGCTTTCAATATGAATAACCCCCAATGAAGCGAAGCGATTGGGGGCAAAAAGCACGAAAGGGCGAAAGGGCGAAAGCGCGAAAGCACGAAAGGCTTTCCGTTCTTAACTCTTAGTTCTTAACTCTTAGTTCTTAAAGACTGTCTGTCCCGTAGGGACAAAATGTCGGTAGAAAATACGGGGCCTCTCCAGCCTTTCCCTGTCCCGTTAGGGACAGAATATGATTTCTCTACACATTCCGTCCCTGACGGGACGAGAGACGGTGAAAATAAACCCCGTTTTCTACCAACATGCTGTCCCTGACGGGACAGACGGCTTTCAAGAACTAAGAGTTAAGAATGAAAATAGAGAAAGGAAAGCCGAAGGCACGAAAGCGCGAAAGCACGAAGGCACGAAGGCACGAAAGCACGAAGGCACGAAGGCACGAAAGCACGAAGGCACGAAAGGACGAAAGCGCGAAAGCGGAAAGGACGTTACGGCGGCCTGAAAGGACGCAACTTTCATAACCGCAGGTCAACGACCTGCGGAACGAATGGACTCCGCGAAACCGCTGCCTGAAAAGGCAGGACAGCGGTTTTGAAGAAGAATACCGCCGGTTTCTGATAGACAGCCGTATTGATATCGATGAACGTTACTTTCTGTAAGACTGACGTCCTGCCTTCAGGCAGCGGTTGTGCCGTGTTTCCGTTCCGCAGGTCGTTGACCTGCGGTTATGAAAATCAAGTCCTTTCAGGACATCCCCTATTCTCCAAAACGGAAGGCACCCGTCTTCGGGGCGTATGTCACTCGTCTTCACTGCTCCGAAGCACGAAAGCACGAAAGGGCGAAAGCACGAAAGGCTTTCCGTTCTTAACTTTTAGTTTTTAACTCTTAGTTCTTA
>JAIRLY010000150.1 GCA_031259075.1 Dysgonamonadaceae bacterium
TAAAAGGGAACATAATCGGTAATGCGAAATGAACAAGAGAATGGAAAATAGAGAATGGAGAAAAAAGCGAAGCCCTGAAAGGGCGCTAATCAATAGCGATGGGCAACGCCCATCGGAAAAGAACACCCTTTCATTTCCCAGCAGGCTGAAAGCCTGCCATCCAAATGTTTATGCCCCGTTGAGGCTTGACGGCCGTGGGATACATTTCATTCTTCTGTCCCGTCAGGGACAGCATGTTGGTAGAAAACAGAGTTTATTTTCACCGTCACCCGTCCCGTCAGGGACGGAATGTTGGTAGAATAAGAGTTAAGCATGGAAAATAGAGAACAAAGAAAAGGAAGGCCGAAGGCCTTCAAGATAAATAACCCCCAATGAAGCGAAGCGATTGGGGGACCAACAAACAACAACAACGCTTTCAACCCCGAAGCGGGTTGAACAGGTAAAAGAGAACATTATTAAAATTTAAATTTTTATTAAACATGAAACAAAAAATGATTTTTTTAGCGCTGACGCTCTTAATTTGGAGCGCAGCAAATGTGAATGCACAAATCGTTATCAGCGATAATGAAACGCCTTTGGAAGTATACGACGGGGCTATTCTGGCTTTGGTGTCCGAAAGCAAAGGCTTACTGTTGCCGCAGGTGGAACTGCCCGGTTTGAAAACATGGGGGTTAGCCGAAGAAAGCGAACCTGCCGATGGAATGTTGGTTTACAACACGGGAACACAGTTAGAAAAAGGTATTTACCTCTGGTACGGTAAGGTTTGGAATTTAGTAGTTAAAGTCAAACAACAAATGCCCGTCTAAAATGAAACGATTGAATAAGATGAAAAAAATAGCCGGTATTTTGCTGGCGTTCTGTTTTTTAAATGTAACAAACGGACGGGCGCAAGTCAATATCGGCAGTTCGGACGATCCGCACGGTGGAGCCGTGCTGGATTTGTCACAGGTAAGCGATAAAAATCTGGGCTTGCTTTTGCCTAAGGTACATCTGGAAACGAGTGTGAGTACATGGAATCTGGACGGCGAATCCGACAATGGCGTCGGGATGATTATTTTTAATACCAATCCCAATATCAGCGGAGGAAAAGGGATCGGTCTGTATGTCTGGGACGGCAGTTCGTGGAACCTGTTGAGAGCCTCGTGCATTCCCGTTCAACCGGACGCTATTCGGTTTAATACAGACGAGACTTGCGTCAACGGCACGTTTACGGCCAGCGTAGAAGACGTTCCCTGCGCTACGTCTTATACTTGGACGATTTCGGGTACCGGTCTTTCGGCTGTTGCGGCTTCTACTTCCAACAGCATCGGAATCAGGACGGCCACCGCCGGGACGATCTCCCGCACGGAGATTGCCGTTACGGCCAATTACGACTGCTGCAGCAGTCCGCCCGCCTACGGTACAGGCAACGTAACGGTGATTACCAAACCCGACCAGCCGGGTGCGATTCAGCTTTCCGCAACAACCGTTAATTTGAACGGTACGTTTACGGCCTCCGTACCAGAAATAACCGGCACAGCTGCTCCGACGTCTTATACATGGACTTTACCGAGCGGCCTGACCGGTTCGTCTACATCACGTTCAATTACTATTAAAGGTGTAACAGCCGGAACGTATGCAGTGGGCGAAATCCAGGTGACAGCAAGCAATGCTTGCGGAACGAGTGCGGCACAAAGCAGCACTTCGGCAGTGACGGTTCGTCCTTGTACGGCTGATCCGACAATTTCGTCTCCTGTTGCGGATGAAACGAAAATCACTAAAGAGAATGTAGCGCTTCCGGCGTTGTCGATTACCGCCGACGGCAAAGAGGCTACTCCAACTTACCAATGGCAAAATTCTACTACAGGCGGTAGCAATAACAGCGAATGGAGCAATATCAGCGAAGCAACCGAAGCTTCTTTCACCGCACCTGTTTCTACCGGCGGTATAACGTATTACCGTTGCGTAGCAACTACCGATTGCGGCAGCGTGACTTCGAAAGTGTTTACGGTTATTGTTTGCGCTACGGCTGTAGAAGATGCCGAAGGGAATTGGTACTGTACGGGCAATTTCGGCAGTGCCGGAACATGGATGACGATGAACTTGCGGTCGAAACAATATGCCGGCGGAGAAACTTTAACCGAAGATGTAAATTCGAATAAGAGTGATGCGGCTTACTATTATTATCCGAATAAAGACAATACGATATTAAGCAGTCATCCGGAATACGGATTGTTGTATACATGGAGAGCCGCTACGGGTCGTAGTTCTGTCAGTACAAATGAAGGAAACCGTTCAGACCAGACACCGTATCAGGGTATCTGCCCGTCGGGTTGGCATTTGCCGAGCGATTACGAATGGTCTCAGCTGGAAAAAGAGATTGCTAACAGCGCTGAAGGAACTTACGGTACCGGCGCTACAACGGCTTGGGATACAAGCTGGGAAACTGCTGATAGTTACCGCGGAAGCCATGAGGCTGTTATGAAAAGCGCGACTGCAGTAAACGGTCAGGCTACTAATGGTACGAGCAAAGATCTTGCTGCGGGCGGCTTCGACGCCTTGCTCGTGGGCGCCATGCTCAGTGGCTCAGCGATCAATTACGGCACGTACACGGCCTTCTTGTCGAGTAGCTCCGACGATAGTACCTACGCATGGTACCGGGTCTTGTACTACAACTACACCGGAGTGGCTCGCGGCAGCAACTACAAGTACCGCATGTATAGTGTGCGTTGCAAGAAAGATGACAATTAGACAATTTGTCCATTAGATCAAGCCATTTGACATTAAAAATGCTCAAATGGCTTGATCTACGGGACAGACAGTCTTTAAGAACTAAGAGTTAAGAGTTAAGAATGGAAAAGAGAGAAAGGAAAGCCGAAGGCTTTCCTTTTTTTTGTCTGTTATCCAAGCTAATTCTTTTGTTCTTTCCTTTTTCCGACGACATTCTCGCAAGTCTTCTGTGCTATGTCCTGCCTTTTCAGGCAGCGGTTGCGCGGAGTCCGTTCATTCCGCAGGTCGTTGACCTGCGGTTATGAAAGTTGCGTCCTTTCAGGCCGCCGTAACCTCCTTTCGTGCCTTCGCCCTTTCGCGCTTTCGTGCCTTCGCCCTTTCGCGCTTTCGCGCCTTCGCCCTTTCGTGCCTTCGTCCTTTCGTGCCTTCGTCCTTTCGCGCTTTCAGGACTTCGCTTTTTTCTCCATTCTCTATTTTCAACTTTAAATTTTTCCCCCACTTAAAAGAATTAGGTGTATTTTGCTATTTATGAATATTTTAAGATACTTATAACTTGTTGATAACTTTTTGAAAAAATAATCTGCCATAAAAGTGGAGAATTGTGGAGAATTGTATACTTTTACGCTGTAAAAGAATATGTACGAAATAATGGATCGATTTATCGGAAATATAGATGCAAAAACAGATGTAAAAGGGCGTGTTTTCATCCCCGCCGCTTTTCGCAAGATTCTGCAAACGGCAGTCGAAGTGCGTCTTATATTACGAAAAGACATCCATCAGGACTGTCTGGTCTTATTTCCCGCAAGTGCATGGGAAAGAGAATTAACGTATCTGCGCTCTAAATTAAATAAATACGACGAAGAGCAACAACAATTCTACCGTCAATATATTCTGGATTCGGAAATAGTGGAAATGGATTCCAGCGGACGGATACTTATCCCCAAACGATACTTGCAAATGGCCGGAATTACCGGCGAAGTACGTTTCGTCGGAATAGATGATACGATTGAAATCTGGAGTCGCGGCAAATTAGAGAAACCATTAATAGACCCTGAAACATTCAAAAGCAACATACATAAATACCTGATTAATTAAGATGAACAGGTCGCCTATATATCACGTACCGGTACTTCCGGATAAAAGCATAGACGGATTAAACATCCGTCCGGGGGGAATTTATGTAGATGCGACCTTTGGTGGCGGCGGACACTCCGTTGAAATATTAAAACGCTTAGGTAAAAAAGGAAAGTTGTACGGATTTGACCAGGATGAAGATGCCGAGAAAAACATTCTCCCCGATAATCAATTTACTTTTGTAAGAAGTAATTTCCGTTACCTTGCCCATTTTATGGATTGGTACCATGTCGACGAAATAGATGGTCTTTTAGCTGACTTGGGTGTTTCTTCGCATCATTTTGATGATGAAACCAGAGGGTTCTCTTTCCGGTTTGAAGCTGATTTAGACATGCGGATGAATAAAAGAGCCGGAAAAACAGCTGCCGAAATAATTAACGCTTATTCGGAAGAAGCATTGGGAAACCTCTTTTATCTATACGGCGAATTGAGAAATGCAAGAGCCATTGCGAAAGCCATTATCCGAACAAGACGAGATAGAAAAATTCAAACGACTCAAGATCTTTCGGATATTCTCAAGCCGTTTTTCAGGAGAGAAAAAGAAAAAAAATACCTGGCGCAAGTATTTCAATCTTTGCGAATTGAAGTGAATGAGGAAATGGACGCCTTGAAAGAAATGTTGCAACAAGCAGGACAACTGTTAAAACCAAAGGGCAGATTGGTTGTAATTACTTATCATTCGTTGGAAGACCGGTTGGTTAAAAATTTTTTCAAAACAGGTAATTTTGAAGGGAAAATAAAGCAGGATTTTTACGGAAATATCCACTCTCCATTCAAAGTGATCAACAATAAAGTAATTGTTCCGGATAAGGAAGAAATAGAACGAAATCTCCGTTCAAGAAGCGCTAAATTAAGAATTGCCGAAAAAAAATAACTATGGAAACGAAAAAAAATAAAAAAAATCTAATGACAAATCTGTTCAGAGGGGATATTTTGGAAGAGATTGTCGTGAAACAATTTTATCTTATGGCGCTGATCGTGTCCCTGATTTTCATTTTTATCAGTAACGATTATTATTGTAAGAAAAAATTGACGGAAATAGAAGATTTGAAAGATTCGCTAAAAGATGTAAAATACGAAAATCTGATTATTTTAACGGAATTAACGTCCATTAGTCGACAATCGCAAGTCAAAGAATTACTAAAAAAAAACAACATTGAACTGACCGGTCCAACAACGCCGGCATTCGAAATAAAAAAATAAAAAATGCCTCCCAAACGAAAAAATACAGGTTTTGAACAGTATACAATAATTGCAATATTAGTTGTTTCCTTTGCTGTTTTTATTTTTGGAAAAGCTTGTTATATTTCACTTGTAGACGGAAAAGCATGGAGAAAAATAGGAGAAAGACAGATCCGGCCCAACGTCCGGATTGTAGCTTCACGAGGAAATATTTATTCGGAAAACAACGAGTTAATGGCCACTACGGAATCCCAATACCGTTTATACATTGATTTCTGGGCGGAAGGAATAAGTCAAGATACTTTGAAAAAATACATACGGCCGCTTTCGATAGAACTAAATAAATTATTTCCTCAAAAATCGGCGAAGCAATACGAAAACCATATTATGAACGGTTGGTATCAACGGATGCAAGAAACAGGCCAGATAAAAGCAAACAAAAAAAATGTAAAGAAAAATCGCGAATATCGTTTATTAGATCATGAAGTCAATTATCTCGAATGGAAAAAAATTAAACGAATGCCCTATTTCGAAAAAGGGAGAAACAAATCCGGATTGTATTATAAAGAACGGGTAAAACGAACAAAACCCTACGGCTCTTTGGCTTCTCGAACAATTGGAGATATTTACCCCGAATTTGGGAAAGGAGGTAAAAGCGGACTGGAATGTTATTACGACTCCTTACTAAAAGGACAAGCTGGATTAAGTACGCGCCGTAAAGTAAACGGCCGCTTCATAGATATTATTGACGAAAAACCGGTCCATGGAATGGACATCATCTCTACGATTAATATTAACATTCAAGATATAACCGAGAGAGCGTTGTTAAATAAATTAAAAGAAACCGATGCGGAATCCGGCACAGCTGTTGTAATGGAAGTAACTACCGGCGAAATCAAAGCCATTGCCAATATGGGACGCATACGGGAAGATGTTTGGGATGAGATCCAAAACTATGCCGTTTCCGATTTGAGCGAACCCGGTTCAACCTTTAAAGTGGTTTCCATGATGGTTGCCATGGAAAACGGTCGGGTACATCCGGAAGATCCTGTAGATACGGGAAATGGGGTAGCGGAAATTGCAGGGCAAATCTTGAAAGACCACAACGCCAACCGGGGAGGATATGGAATGATTACAGCTGAAAAAAGCATCCGCTATTCATCCAATATAGGAGTCGCCCGTCTGATTATGAAAGCGTACGGTAATGAACCGGAAAAATATGTAGACGGCATCTACAAAACAGGATTCCATAAAGAAATGCATTTGGAAATTCCGGGCTATGGAGTACCGCAAATTCGTCATCCGAAAGATAAAGATTCTCATTTTTGGTCGAAAACGACTTTACCGTGGATGTCTTTCGGATATGAAACAAAAATTCCACCGATTTATACACTTGCCTTTTTTAACGCAATAGCCAACAATGGAAAATTGATAAAACCAATCTTTGTACGGGAAATTCAGGAAAACGGAAGAATCATTGAAAAGAAAAAAACACAGGTGATTAACGAACAAATTTGTTCTCCGTCTACTTTGGCAGCTATCCGCCAAATGCTGGACGACGTAGTAAACTGTCCGGATGGGACCGGAAAACCGGCCCGATCGGATAAAGTACGCATATCCGGAAAAACCGGAACCGCTCAACTTTCTCACGGAGCAGCCGGTTATAAAGCAGCCGGTTTATCTCATCAGGTGTCTTTTTGCGGATATTTCCCTTCCGAAAAACCAAAATACTCCTGTATTGTAGTGATTCGAAAACCCAGAAACGGAGCGCCTTCCGGAGGGTTGATGTGCGGAACTGTTTTCAAAGAAATAGCAGAAGAAGTATATGCACAAAACAGTATACATAAAGAAACAATTTTCCCTGTGGATACAATTCATCCGACAATGCCTGTCTTGAAAAACGGAAAGTCCGAATGTACTTTACAGGTATTGAAAAACCTGAACATAGATCACCCGGAAAATAAGAAAAAGAGTGAATGGTTGACGGCTAATTTAGAAGATAACAAATTAATACTGAATGATCGGAAAATAAATGCCGGTCAAGTTCCCAACGTGAAAGGAATGGGCGCTAAAGATGCTATATTCGCTCTGGAAAGCGCAGGTTTGAGAGTTAATTTATGTGGAAAAGGGAGCGTTGTTACACAATCCGTTTCTCCCGGAACAACTGTAATAAAAGGGCAAACGGTCGCATTGCAACTAAAATAAAAAAAATGAAACTGATATTTGAAAACAGAGAATTAGATATGACCGGAATTCATTCGGATTCGCGGAAAATAGAAGAAGGATATTTATTCGTAGCTGTTCCCGGAACGCAATCGGATGGACATTCCTATATCGAAAAAGCGATTGAGAACGGAGCAAAAACAATTGTTTGCCGGAATTTACCGAGCGATCTCCATCCCGGCATTACGTATATCCAAGTGAAAGACAGCGCCGAAGCTCTGGGACAACTGGCTTCGCTTTGGAATGGCGAGCCGTCCAAACATCTTCAATTAATCGGAGTTACCGGAACGAACGGAAAAACGACTGTTGCCACTTTACTATACGCCGTTTTTAGAAAATTGGGTTATAAAGCAGGATTGCTTTCCACTGTTTGTAATTACATCAACGATAAAGCAATACCGGCCACGCATACTACACCCGATGCGATTGAATTGAATAACTTATTAGCCCGAATGGTAGCCGAAGGCTGCGATTATGCTTTTATGGAAGTCAGTTCTCACGCAGTAGTTCAAAAAAGAATTGCCGGATTACGGTTCAAAGGAGGTATTTTTACCAACCTTACGCGCGACCATTTGGATTATCACGAAACATTCGAAGCCTACAGGGACGCCAAAAAAGGATTCTTTGATCTCCTTCCGTCCGATGCTTTTGCATTAACCAATAAGGATGATAAAAATGGAATGTTCATGTTGCAAAATACTCTGGCAAATAAGCAAACATACTCTTTTACATCATTCGCCGATTTTAAGGGAAAAATATTAGAATCGCATTTCGACGGGACATTGATGACCATCAACGGCACGGAAATTCTGACACAATTTGTAGGTAAATTCAATGCCTGTAATCTTTTGGCGGTTTACGGCGCATCGGTTCTCTTGGAACAAGCCCCCGATGAAACAATTGTTTTATTGAGCACTCTCCAATCCGTATCCGGTCGTTTCGAGACCCTGCGTTCTCCGGACGGTTACACTGTCATTGTCGATTATGCTCACACGCCGGATGCTTTAACCAATGTTTTGAATGCTATCAACGGCGTATTAAAAGGTAATGGAAATGTGATTACAGTAGTAGGATGCGGCGGTAATCGAGATAAAGGAAAACGTCCGATCATGGCGAAAGAAGCCGCACGATTAAGCAACCGGGTTATTTTAACATCCGACAATCCCCGCTTTGAAGAACCGGACGATATTATCAATGATATGGTTGCCGGTTTAAACGCAATTGAAAAGAAAAAAGCTGTTTCTATCACCGACCGGAAAGAAGCGATCCGAACAGCTTGTTTATTAGCGCAAACCGGCGACGTAATCCTGATTGCGGGAAAAGGCCACGAAGATTATCAGGAAATAAAAGGAGTAAAAAAGCATTTCGACGATAGAGAAATAGTACGGGAAATATTTAATTCATAAAAGAAACAGTTATGAACATAATTAAACGGATAGAAATTACAAGTCTGTTTCACAAGTTCAATGTGGAATGGGATTTGCATCCGGATGTAAATATCCTCATCGGAATCAACGGTAGCGGAAAAAGTACGATTTTAAGAAGTATCAATGCTTTGCTGTCGAAAAATTATCTGTATTTAAAAAATTTGAAAATAGCAATTGAAATAACGTTGTCGGAAAATACTGTTTTATCCTGTTCCGGCCTCTCCGGAACAGTAAAAAACGAACAAATCCAACTTAATCACGAATACATTACTACTTTCGATGTTCCTCTAAAAGATAAAAAAACGATCAAACAAACCGAAACCCCATTAGATAAAGAATTGCAAAAGGTGATTTATGTTGTAGGACAAAATCAAAAATCCTTTTCAAATTACCGGTTGAAAGCTATGAATTATCCGGAATTAACAAAAAGCATCAACGAAAGAATCGAAGAATTATTCGATATAATCAACCGGCTTTTTGCCGAAACGGAAAAGAAAATTGAAATAAATCGGGAAGATAACAGTTTGTTTTTTCGAAGAGACCAATCGGTTATTCCTTTAGAAAAACTTTCTTCGGGAGAAAAACAACTACTTATTATTGTCTTCACAATTTTTCTGATGGATAATGAACCCTGCATCGTATTGATGGATGAACCGGAGCTTTCGCTTCACGTGAGTTGGCAACAACAACTCATTGATATTATCCGGAAATTAAATCCCAATTGTCAAATTATTATAGCCACTCATTCTCCTTCCATTTTCGGAGAAGGTTGGGGAGATAAATTATTTTTCGTAGAAGATTTGGTACAGTAATTATGGTTGTAAAAAGAAATAAAGATAAACATTACCGGCAATTGGCTTTATACTACAAAAATAGAGCTAAATTGAAAAAATGTGTTGCAGCCATACATTTGGAAGCCGATTTCGACAAATTTTTTTGGAGTAAAATATTCAATCATTTCTTGCCGCAATATTCTTTCGATTATATTACCTATTCCAGAACCATCGACCGGAATAAAGCGACCGGTTCGCAGACTTGTCTAAAATATTATCATTTGGGATGTTTGTCGAAAGATTTTTTTATTTGCATTGATAGCGATTATCGTTGGTTATTACAGGAAAAAGAGATCGATATCAATCATTTTATTTTTCAAACGTATACCTATTCTTTAGAAAACCATTATTGTTATCCCCAAAATATAAACAATACGTTAAAAAAATTAGGACTTCACAACAATATATTTGATTTTGAAGCATTTTTGCCGGAATATTCCCAGTCATTATATCAACTGTTTATTTGTCATTTATTGTCCATGTCGAAAAAAGACGGCTTGTTTGAAGCGTGCAAATTCAATAAATATATTGGAATAGAAGAAATTAAATTAAAAAAAGAAAACTTAATCCTTGATTTACGAAAGAAAATAAACAAACGACTTATTAAGCTGAAAAAAATTTATACTCCGGCAGAACGAAGTGAAATGGAAGAAAAATGCAAACCATTGGGCTTGAATAATACAAATGCATATTTTTATTTCAGAGGACATAATGTTTTCGACCAAGTTGTTTTAAAAATCATGAAAGCAATTCGAAGAACGCCGGATACAAAGAATTTTCATAAATATATACAAAAAGAAACATCTGAGTATTTTACTCAGAGCGCAAAAATAATGAAAGAATGTTTAATAGAAAATATTTGCTTCCATAAATATCCCGAAATAAACAGAATAGAAGAAGATATTAAGACTTTTTATAAAAAATAAATATGTTATACGACTTATTCAATTATCTCAATCGTTTGGATTTTCCCGGAGCAGGAATGTTTCATTACGTTTCCTTTCGTTCGGCGCTGGCGCTGATTTTATCATTAATTCTTTCAACCATTACGGGGAAAAGAATTATTGAGTTATTGCAGAAATATCAAGTCGGGGAAACGATCCGCAATCTCGGATTGGAAGGACAAATACAGAAGAAAGGAACTCCTACTATGGGCGGAATCATCATTATCATCGCCATTCTGATTCCGGTTCTTTTATTAGCTCGTTTGTCGAATGTATATATTATTTTGATGTTGATTACTACCATTTGGCTGGGAACACTTGGATTTATAGACGATTACATCAAAGTCATCCGAAAAAAGAAAAACGGATTATCGGGAAAAGTAAAAATAATAGCGCAAGTAGGATTAGGGCTGATCGTCGGAATAGCTATTTATTTAAGTCCAAATGCAGTGATGAGGAAAAATGTAGAAATTCATAGCGAAGGCGGAAAAAAAGAAATCGTCTATTCTCCGGCTGTAAAATCGACACAGACAACGATTCCCTTTTTCAAAAACAACAATTTAGACTATCGGGATTTAGCTTCGTTCATGCCGAAATATCGCACCGCCGTCACGTGGATCTTCTTTGTGTTGATTACTATATTTATTGTAACGGCAGTGTCAAATGGCGCTAATTTAACCGATGGTTTGGACGGATTGGCTGCCGGAAGTTCGGCCATCATTGGAGTTGCGTTAGGAATATTGGCTTATGTTTCCTCACATCTCGAATTTGCAGCCTATTTAAATATCATGTATATACCCGGTTGTGAAGAACTTGCTGTTTTTGCAAGTGCATTCATCGGAGCATGCATCGGTTTTTTGTGGTACAATGCCTTTCCGGCGCAAGTTTTTATGGGAGACACCGGTTCGTTGACATTGGGTGGAATTATCGCCGTATTTGCAATCGTCATTCACAAAGAATTACTATTGCCTGTTCTTTGTGGCATTTTTCTTGCCGAAAGCATATCCGTAATGCTTCAGGTATCTTATTTCAAATATTCAAAGAAAAAAACCGGAAACGGAAAACGAATATTTAAAATGACGCCTTTGCATCACCATTTCCAAAAAGCAGGAAATGCGGGGATTGACGCTATCATTCAACGTCCGATTATACCGATGCCGGAATCCAAGATCGTCGTCCGTTTCTGGTTGATCGGAATCATATTGGCGGCTCTGGCAATAGCCACGCTGAAGATGAGATAAATAATTAAATATGAAAAATAAATTAAATAAACACCTAACGCAAGTAGATCCGGCCATACACCGTGCATCGTGCACCCGACGCCGAATCGTCATCCTCGGTGGCGGCGAAAGCGGCGCAGGCGCTGCTGTTTTGGCAAAAAAGCAAGGTTTTGATGTTTTCGTTTCGGATTTATCTGTCATAAAAGACCAATACAAAACGATTTTAGACCAATACGATATTGCTTTCGAAGAAAATCGACATACGGAAGAGTTAATACTCTCCGCTGATGAAATAATTAAAAGTCCGGGCATACCGGATAAAACTCCAATCATCAAAAAACTGAAAGAAAAGCAAATCCCGATCATTTCCGAAATAGAATTTGCCGGACGATACACAAACGCAAAAACAATTTGCATCACCGGAAGCAATGGAAAAACGACTACAACGGTGCTTACTTACCATATTTTGAAAGAAGCCGGATTAAATGTCGGATTAGCCGGAAATGTAGGTAACAGCATGGCTTTGCAAGTAGCGGAAAAAGAATATGACTGTTACGTGATCGAACTAAGCAGTTTCCAATTGGACGGAATGTATCAATTCAAGGCCGACATTGCTGTTTTGCTAAATATTACTCCGGATCATTTGGACCGTTATAATTACGAAATGCAAGATTATGTCGATGCTAAATTGCGAATCCTGCAAAATCAAACGAAAAAAGAGACCTTCATTTATTGGAACGACGACCCTGTGATTGCTCGTGAAATCCTGAAGCGAAAACCTGCTGCTACTCTTTTTCCTTTTGCTGAAAAAAAAGCAGCGGGAGTCAAAGCTTATATTGAGAATAAAAAAATTAACATAGAAACCTCTAATAGTAAATTTACAATGGAAGAAGAATTAGTCGCATTAACAGGAACGCATAACTTATATAATTCGATGGCAGCCGGGATTGCCGCTAAATTACTGGATATTAAAAATGAAAACATCCGTCAGTCATTGAGTAATTTCAAAGGTGTTGAACATCGTTTGGAAAAGGTAGCGAGAGTAAGAGGCGTAGAATACGTCAATGATTCCAAAGCAACGAATGTCAATTCTTGCTGGTATGCTCTTCAAAGTATGAAAACGCCGACGATCTTGATTCTCGGCGGAACAGACAAAGGAAATGATTATCGTGAAATAGAATTGTTGGTTTTGGAGAAATGCAAAGCGCTGATTTTTTTAGGCATTGATAATTCAAAACTGCATGACTTTTTCGATGACAAAGTAGATACAATATCGGATGCCGGATCAATGAAAGAAGCAGTTGACCATGCGTATGCCATAGCGCAAAAAGGTGAAACCGTTTTATTATCTCCCTGTTGTGCAAGTTTTGATTTGTTTCAAAACTACGAAGACCGGGGAAAACAGTTTAAAGAGTGTGTACGAAAGCTATAACTGAAAAACAGTTTAAAAATGGATTTTATAAGTAAAATATTCCGTGGAGATAGAGTAATATGGTTCATATTCATGTTATTGTGTTTAATTTCCGTTGTAGAAGTATATAGCGCTTCCAGCACGTTGACATATCGAACAGAATATTGGAAACCCATTTTCCGACATTCCACATTTCTTTTAATAGGACTGATACTTGTATTAGTTTTTCATGCTGTTCCGCCCAAATTTTTTTCCATCATTGGAGTTTCACTTGTTTTTTCGTGGGGATTACTTCTCTACACTCATTTTTTCGGCAGTTCCATTAACGGCAGTTCCCGTTGGCTTGAAATTGCCGGTATTTCTTTTCAGCCGTCGGAAATAGCCAAACTCTGTTTAATTGTATTATCCGCCTTTTTACTTAGTAAAAACGATAAACGAATTTTTACACAGATATTAACCGCCACGGCAATAACTTGCGGAATTATCTTTATCGACAACGGTTCTACCGCAATCTTGTTGTTTGTAATAATCTTTTTAATGATGATTATCGGTCAAATTTCATTAAAAAGAATAGGAATATTAATGATATCTATCATTGTATTGGCGGCTCTGTTGTACGGTATTAATAAATTTGTACCTTCCGATACAATCAAGAATGTTTTTCCAAGAGCAGAAACTTGGGTGGAACGATTCAAAGATTACAAAGAAAAAGTGAATGTACATGATCCCGATTTTGTAATCACGGACGATAATTATCAGGTATCCCATGCCAACATCGCCATTGCCAATGGCGGAGCCCGAATCATTGGAACATTACCGGGAAATAGCATTGAAAGGGATTTTCTTCCGCAGGCCTACTCGGATTTTATTTATGCAATCATTCTTGAAGAAACCGGTTTGCTGGGTGGTTTTGTAGTTCTATTGCTTTATGTCATTCTCTTTATACGTGCAGGGATCATTGCCAACCGTTGTGAAAAACTCTTTCCAAAATACATGGTGATGGGCGCCGCTTTGCTTATAGTGGCTCAGGCACTGGCAAATATGGCTGTTGCCGTAGGCGTCATTCCGGTAACCGGCCAACCGTTGCCATTAGTCAGTAGAGGTGGAACTTCTACTTTAATTACTTGTATTTGTTTCGGAATCATATTGAGTGTCAGTCGATATGAAAATCCGAAAGGAATAAAAAGAGATGAAGAAATTGAAGATGAATTGATGGAAGCGAAAGAACAAACGATCGCTATAAACGAAGATAAATTATGAAACAAAGTAATTTAAAAAACACTCAAGCGAAAGGACATAATTTGAAAATAATCATAAGCGGAGGAGGTACCGGCGGACATATTTTTCCCGCCCTGTCTATTGCCAATGCCGTAAAATTAAGATATCCCGATGCGAAAATTCTTTTTGTAGGAGCGGAAAATCGTATGGAGATGAAACAAGTGCCCGAAGCCGGTTACAAAATTACAGGTTTGCCGGTAGTCGGTCTCAACCGGAAGAATTGGTTAAAAAATATATCCGTATTCTGGAAATTGAAAAAAAGTATGTCGTTGGCACATAAAATAATCAAAGATTTCCAACCAGATATTGTAATTGGAGTAGGCGGATATGCAAGCGGCCCCGTACTGCAAGCGGCCACACGAAAACGTATTCCGGCTTTGATTCAGGAACAAAATTCGTATGCCGGAGTGACTAATAAATTATTGGCGCAAAAAGCAAGCAAAATATGTGTAGCTTATGAAGGGATGGAAGAGTTTTTCCCTGCGGAAAAAATTGTCATTACAGGAAATCCAATTCGTCAAGATTTGGTAATTACAGAAGAAAAAAAGAAAGAAGGGTACGCTTATTTCGGGTTAAATCCGGATAAAAAAACAATTCTGGTTATCGGAGGAAGTTTGGGCGCCCGCACCATCAACGAAAGTATTCTTGCTTTTTCGAAAGAGATTGAAAAAAGTGATATACAACTTATTTGGCAATCCGGAAAATATTACTATCAAAGTATCCTTTTCGCCCTACAGTCCACATCGACGGCCATACGCCTGTTTGAATTTATCTCTCGAATGGATTTAGCTTATTCTGTCGCAGATCTGATTATTTCGCGGGCAGGAGCCGGTTCGATTTCCGAATTTTGTTTGTTAGGCAAGCCGGTTATTTTAGTTCCATCGCCGAATGTTGCAGAAGACCATCAAACCAAAAATGCACAAACATTAGTCAAAAAAGAAGCCGCAATCCGGATTGCAGACGAAGACGCTGTAAAGGAGTTGATTCCGAAAGCATTGGAGGTAATACACGATGAAGTCCGGTTAAAAAAATTAAGCAAGAACATACTAAAAATGGCATTACCGGACGCAGCCGATAAGATTGTAGATGAAATAGAAAATATACTTGGAATGCAAAGTGCACGACAACCGACAACCGACAGCAAAAAAAACATTTATTTCATTGGCGCCGGCGGCATCGGCATGAGTAATCTGATGCGTTATTTTCTTGCGAATGGAAAACAAACCGGAGGCTACGACAAAGTAGAATCTGCCTTGACACAACAACTGAATGTCGAAGGCGCACAAATCCATTACGAAGATAATGTAGATTTAATTCCGGAAATATTTAAAGAGAAAGAAAATACACTCGTTGTTTTTACGCCGGCCGTTCCGTCCGGCCATTCGGAACTGGCTTATTTTCGAACCAATGGTTTTGAAATTATGAAACGCGCACAGGTTTTGGGAGAAATAACGAAAATCAAACAGGGAATCTGCGTGGCGGGAACTCACGGCAAAACGACTACTTCCGGTATGATTGCACATCTGTTGAAACAATCGAAAGTCGACTGCAACGCTTTTTTGGGTGGAATACTGAAAAATTATAACAACAACCTCTTATTGTCTGACACAAGCGATTTAACCGTTGTAGAAGCAGACGAATACGATCGTTCTTTTCATTGGCTTTCTCCATATATGGCTGTGATTACCTCTGTTGCTCCCGACCATTTGGATATTTATGAAACAGAAGAAAACTACCGGGAAGCCTTTGTCCATTTTACTTCTTTGGTTCGGGAAAGCGGAGTATTATTGTTGGAACACGGAGTGGATATTACGCCGCAATTGCAAAAAAACGTGCGCTTGTACCGCTACGCTTCCGATTACCATTGCGAACCCGATCTGCAATCTCCTGATAAACCCGATTTTTATGCTCAAAACATCCGGATTGAAAATGGAGAAATCTATTTCGATTTCGTAGCGCAAGAAACAATCATAAAAAACATTCAATTGGGAGTTCCCATAGAAATTAACATCCTGAATGCAGTGGCTGCTCTGGCAATCGCTTGGTTAAACAACGTTTCCGAAGAAGAATTAAGACGAGGAACGGCTTCGTTTCAAGGAATAAAGCGAAGATTTGATTTTTATATCAAAACAGATAAAATTGTTTTAATCGACGATTATGCTCATCATCCGGAAGAACTGGAAGCAAGTATTTCATCGGTGCGAAAATTATACCCCAACCGGAAATTAACGGTCGCTTTTCAGCCTCATTTATATTCTCGCACAAAAGATTTCTACAAAGAATTTGCAAAATCACTATCTTTGTCGGACGAAGTGATATTAATACCTGTTTATCCTGCGCGAGAAACGCCTCTACCCGGAGTTTCTTCGCAAATGATCTTGGATTTATTGACGGTTTCGAGCAAACAATTAGTAGCCTATCATGAATTGGTAAATATTATCGACAAAGAAAACATTGATGTGTTATTGATCACCGGTGCAGGCGACATTGAATTGCTGGTTGAGCCTATCAAAAGAAAACTGAATGATTAAGAAAATTTTATTCATATTATTTGCATTGCTTTTGACAATTTACCTTGCTTTTGTTGTTATTTTTCTGAATCCGAAAGCAAAAGCAGAGGAAAAATGTTCTAATCTGTCGATAGATATAGTCTGTTCTTCCGAAACATCTTATTTAGATGAAACTCAGATGAAAATGTTTCTTAATAAAACAAATCTAAATCCGGTAGGAAAAAAGCAATCGGCAATTGATGTCGCATCAATAGAAAAAACATTGGAAGAAAACAAACTAATTAAGAAAGCCGAAGTCTATAAAACAGTCAATGGAACGGTTCGGATAAAAATTTATCAGCGAACACCCGTCCTGAGAGTTATTGCAGGAAGAGATTATTATATTGATAATGAGGGAGAAGTAATGCCTGTCCCTGCTTATTTTGCCGCTTATGTTCCTGTGGCAACCGGAAATATTAAAGAAGAATATGCTAAAAAGCAATTGTTTCCTTTTGTATTATTCTTGCAGAAAAATAAATTCTGGAATTCGCAAATTGAACAAATCAATATAACGCCTAATCTGGATGTAGAGTTAATTCCACGGGTAGGCAATCACCAAATTATTTTAGGTAAAATAGAAAATTACGAAGAGAATTTAGACAAATTGAAACTTTTTTATGAAAAAGGACTAAACAAAGTCGGCTGGAATCGATATTCGATAATCAATTTAAAATATAAAAATCAGATAGTATGCACCAAAAGAGAGTGAAAAAAATAAAAAGAACGAAAAATAATGTTTTTTCTATTTCGTTCATTTTCTTTATTATAAAATAATAAATTATGGAACAAACAAAGTATGTTGTAGCATTGGATTTGGGAACATCCAAAATGCTGGCCGTAGCAGCAAAGAAAAATGGAAAAGGCCGCTTATTAATTTTAAATTCCGAAAAAACGGCGGCCGGATGCAGTATTCTACGAGGACGTATTCACAATATTGAAGAAACAGCCGAAAATGTGCGTTCCTTAGTAAATCGACTAAGTCGTAAATTGAATCCGGGTATTAAAAAAATTTATGTGGGAATTGGCGGACAATCGTTGCATACGGAATATTATTCGGTAAAAAAAGAAATAAACGGACTGGTCACAGAAGAAACCATTAAATACCTCGACCACGAATGTCGGCAATACGAGCCGGCATGGGCTAAAATTCTGAAAATTATTCCTATGGAATATTACGTAGACGGAAGCCTGTCGAAACAACCGAAAGGCGTATATTGCAAGGAGATTGAAGCTAAATTCCTATTAATTCTCGGACGTCCGTCTCTCGAAAATTGTTTGGAAAAAAGTATTAAAGAAAAAGCTAAAATCGAAATAGCCGGTTTTTTTATTTCTCCTTTAGCTACTGCTGAAGTAGCGCTTACAGAACGCGACAAGGAATTGGGCTGCGCTTTGGTGGAAATGGGGGCCGGAGTGACTTATCTTTCTATTTATAAAGACAAATTGTTAAAATATCTGGTTACAATCCCTTTAGGTGGAAATGTAATCACGAAAGATCTTTGCAGCTTGGATATTTTAGAAGCGGAAGCGGAAAAACTGAAAATCAAAGAAGGAATTGCGCCGATCGAATCCGAAAAAGAAGAAAAGAGCAACGAAATTATCGAAGCAAGAGCAAACGAAATAGTAGCCAATCTGGTGGAACAAATCAAACAGTCGGGTTACGAATCGCTATTAGGCGCCGGTATTATTATGACGGGAGGCGGTTCGCTACTCCAAAATCTGGACAAGCTGATGGCTCTAAAAACGGAGAAACAAGTTCGTCTGGCAGCAGTTGAAGACCACACGCAAGCCTGCGTTTTGGGCTTATTAACGTTAGGCGAAGAAGATTGCGCCAAAGAGGTTCTCAGAACACCCCCTACAGAACCAGAGATATTTGATCCGGGCGACGTGGAAACAATAAAAACGCCAACGTCGGGAAATAAAGGTCATAAACAGAGAGAAACGAAAGGAGAAAAGACAGGGAAGGTGATAATTGATCACGTTAAAAAAATATTTTTTGGCGAAGACGATAATACACAAAGCAATTCTTAATTTTTAATTCGTATTTTTATGGAAGAAGTTTTAACAGGTTTTGATTTCCCAAAGGAACAACCGGCAATAATAAAAGTAATCGGAGTAGGCGGCGGCGGCGGCAATGCCGTTACGCACATGTATAAAGAGGGTATTGCTGATGTAACATTTGCCTTGTGCAATACCGACAATCAGGCGCTTATCAAAAGCGATATCCCTATTAAAGTACAATTGGGAAAAACAATCACAAATGGTTTGGGATCCGGAAATAGACCGGAAATAGCAAAACAAGCAGCCGAAGAAAGCATTCCGGACATCCAACGCTTGTTGAGCGATGAAACAAAAATGGTTTTGATTACCGCCGGAATGGGCGGCGGAACCGGAACCGGCGCTGCCCCCGTGATTGCTAAAGTAGCTAAGGAAATGGATATTCTTACAGTAGGTATTGTGACTATTCCTTTTCTTTTCGAGAAAATCCCTAAAATCCTGCAGGCGCTAAAGGGCGTAGAAGAAATGAAGAAAAATGTAGACGCTCTATTAGTGATAAATAATGAACGATTAAGAGAAATTTATTCCGATCTGGATATCATAAACGGATTTAAAAAAGCAGATGATATTTTAAATATTGCAGCGAAAAGCATTGCTGAAATTATAACCATTACGGGCATTATTAATTTAGACTTTGCCGACGTTAACAGCACATTAAAAGAAGGCGGCGTAGCAATTATGAGCGCCGGATTTGGAGAAGGAGAAAACCGTGTCGCGCAAGCTTTTGAAAGCGCGTTAAACTCTCCGCTGCTTAATAACAATAATGCGTTTAACTCTAAAAAAATATTATTCAATATTTATTTCAGTTCTCAAAAACCGTTGATGATGCCGGAAATGGATGATGTAAATGATTTCATGGCGCGCTTCAACCGCAACATTGAAGTGATTTGGGGAACTGCTATTGACGAATCATTGAACGAAAAAATAAAAGTAACTATTCTGGCTACCGGATTTAACACCGAAAATATTGTGTCGTTCGAAATTCGAAATGCACAAAAAGTATTGGATGAGGAAGAAGAATTAATAAAAATAAAAACACAACAGGAAGAAGATGAAAAAAATTCCCGTCTGTTGGAAATTTATTATCCGGGATGGAAGACAACCATTGGTAAACCAACCAAGCCCAAACCGTTTATTTTCAAATCCATCCAACAAATGGACGATGATGAAACCATCAATGCGTTAATAAATCATCCGACATATAACCGGAACGCCAATGTGATGATCGACATTGTAAAAAAAGCGGAAAGCCGGCGACAGGGAGAATAGTATTACAAGAAACACTTAAATAATAAATAGTTATGAACATGAATTTATTTGATATTGTCAGCAACGACATTAAAACGGCTATGCTTGCCAAAGATAAAATACGATTGGAAGCGTTGCGCGGAGTGAAAAAGGAATTTCTGGAAGCAAAAACAGCCAAAGGCGCCGACGGCGATTTATCGAACGACACGGCTTTGAAAATCCTTCAACGGATGATCAAACAACGCAAAGAAAGCGCTGTAATTTATACCGAACAAAATCGTCCCGAACTGGCTGAAAAGGAATTAGCAGAAGCAACAGCATTGGAAGATTACCTTCCCAAACAACTGTCGCCCGAAGAATTGGAAACGGCAATCAAAGCAATCATTGCGCAAGTAGGAGCCGCTTCGCCAAAAGACATGGGCAAAGTGATGGGCGTTGCTACGAAAGAATTGGCAGGAAAAGCAGAAGGTCGGTTGATCTCGGAAACCGTGAAAAAACTGTTGGCGACGTAAGCGCGTCGCTGCTCTTGTCTTTCTTCATCAAAAAAAGTGGTAAATAGACTATATATCGAAAAGTAAGATAATCTTTTTTCTTTACAACATTATCAATTCTTTCAAGTCTTTATCGCTCAAATTTCCTATCCACGATTCGCCTTTGGCAATCGTCAGATTTGCTAATTCTTTTTTGCTTTGCATCATGAGATCAATCTTTTCTTCCAATGTATTTTTGGTAATAAACCGGTATACCATTACATTTTTATGTTGTCCGATACGGAAAGCGCGGTCGGTAGCCTGCGCTTCCACTGCCGGATTCCACCACAAATCGTAATGAATAACATTGGCGGCAGCCGTTAGATTCAAGCCGGTGCCGCCTGCTTTCAAACTTAAAATGAATGTATCTACATCGGGACAGTTTTGAAAATTTTCCACCATTTCGTCTCGTTGCTTACGGCTGCATCCCCCGTGTAAGAGCAGCGCTTTTTTACGGTAACGTTCATAAATCATTTCATGCAGCATCGAACCCATTTCGGCATATTGTGAGAAAATTAGTACTTTTTCTCCGGATTCATAGATATTGTCCAGCAATTGGAAAAGCATTTCCGTTTTACCGGAAAGTGAAGACGTGAAATCGTTATTCTTCAAGTATTGAGATGGATGATTGCATATCTGTTTCAGTGAACTTAATAGTTGCAATATCAGTCCTTGCCGTTGCATACCGTCGCTGCTTTCCACTGTCGCCAGATTTTTTTCAACGGTCGCGTTATAAAGCGATATTTGTTCGGGGGAAAGCGTGCAATACTGATTATTTTCTATTTTGTCGGGCAAATCGCTGATTATGGATTTGTCGCTTTTTTCTCGCCGCAGGATAAACGGTCGTGTAATCTTCCGGAAATTTTCCAATTTTTTCCGGTCTTTGTTCAATTCAATCGGCTTGGCGAAATGTTCATTGAAAAAAGACAAATTACCGAGATAACCGGTATTGGAAAAATCAAAAATACTCCAATATTCCGATAAACGATTTTCGACCGGTGTACCGCTCATCGCAATTTTTATTTTCCCTTTTAACTGTTTAATAGACTTTGTCTGAGCTGTTTCACTATTTTTTATGTTTTGAGCTTCATCAATAATTATCGTGTACCAGTCCACCTTTTTGAATTTATCGGTTTCACTGCGGGCAATACCATAGGAAGTAAGCAATACATCTGTTCCGGAAACCTGTTTTGGGTCGAATTTGCGTCCTGAGCCATGATAAATCGAAGCATTCAGTTCAGGTGCAAATTTTCGGATTTCCCTGTCCCAATTTGTAAGTAAGGTGGTTGGAGCCACCACTAAAGCAGGATGTTCTTTCAAACGGCCTTCTTCCTTGAATTTGAGCAAAGTAGTTATTACTTGCAAGGTTTTTCCCAAACCCATATCGTCGGCAAGCACACAACCAAATCCTAAGCGGGCGTTTTTGTACATCCAGTTGAAGCCGCGTATTTGATAGGGGCGCAACGAGGCCTGTAAGTTTTCCGGTAGCGGCGTTTCTTCTTCTTGAAGTAATTTCCGAATTTCTTTTCTTAGCGCTTCATCTATTTCAACTTTAGCGCCTTCATACTCTTCACTCAATACCGATTGAAGCAATTTCAACGAACTGATATCTCGAGTAGAAGAAAGCGATTTGATGATTTTTTTTATCTCTTCTTCAGTCAACAACGCATAACCATCTTTTATTCGAATCAGTCGCCCTGCATTTTTAGATAAAGTATTAAATTCTTCTTCCGTAATCAGATAATCGCCCAAAGCGACCCGCCAATCAAACGCCAATAATTCATCCAAAGAGAAATACGTTTTTTGATCTTTTCGTCTGATTCTCATCGAAATTTGAGGTTTCAATATTTGTTGCAACGACTTCGGCAATAAAACCCGAATACCGAAAAGCTCCAATGCAGGCAAGGTTTTTTCAAGCATTTCAACCACTGTCATATTATCAAAACGGACCGACGCCTGTCCCGATGTTTTGATAATTTCATTCAGTTCGGGCATGTATTCCGCCAGCATTGCCAAATCTTTAATCAACTCCATCTGCAAAGGCAAGCGGGAAATATCACTCATAAATTCACGCAAAGCAATTGGAGCTTCAAACGGATTTTCTTTGCTTTCAACCAGCACTTTACATTCAAAATGTTCGGAAAATTCATCTATTGCCAATACCGGCGCAAAATCCTTACCGGCAATATTGAAACGATTAAGCCACAACTGAATAGAATTAGGTATTTCTTTTTCGGTAAACGTATTGAAAATTTGCGCTTCCGCAAGGAAAAATAATCCGGCCACTTTGGTATTGTGCGATACGGCGCTCTCGCTCCCTAAATGCGTTTGGGGGAGCGTTTCGGATTTGAAATAGTGATCAATAAACAGGGAGCAAAGCGTTTTCAGATTTTCATCAGCCGGAAGAAATTTCTCGGATACCTTTCCGCTTTTACTTTTTATTTCCAAACGACAAAAGTCGGAAGGTGTGATTTGCTGCAATAAATCGAAAACGGCTTTTACATTTGTGTCTATTAACGCAGGAGTCCAACGAATTTTGAAGCCATTTTCTCCGGTTTCGATCAATTGCGGCAACAGAGCGCCTTGTTTAATCAACCGTTTACAATAATGGAAAATATAGTAAAGCGATGAAAAATAATCCGAATAATTATGAATATGTTTTGCTGAAGTTTCGTTTAGTAAAGTGCAAAGCTCGTTGATCGCAATCGTTTTTTCTTCATCTTGAACATACCGGTATTGAATGACGGCTTCTTCCGACGCCCGGAAAGAAACGGAAATCCGGCTGTTTCGCACTTTCATAAAAGGCAGGGTTTCCGTCTCCGAAACGTCTTCCTGTTTATTGAAATCTTTGATTTTATTCTTATAGTAGCGGGTCAAAAGCGCTTGGAAATCACCATTGAAAAAAAGCGTTTTCTGGGGATACAAAGAAATGATCTGCTTGGTTAGTTCCGGAATAATAGAAAAATCGAGTAACTCGAAAACTTCTTTATTCATAATAAATTCCGGAAGGTTTTTCTTTTCAAGCGCTACTTTAGAGAGATTAAAAATTGGCTGTTTTTCTACGGTTTTCATATTGCTTTCCACCTCTTTCAAATGTTCGAGGATGTCGAAATTATGCAGTTTGAAAACGAGAAACGGGTTTTTATCTATTTCGTTGGCAATAATGTAAATGACTGCCGCCAGATGCTTGCAGGGCACAGCCCAATCGGGACAGGAGCAATTCAGTTTTATATCCTGCCAACTTGAAGGGAAGATTTTGATCCCGCTTTGTTCGGCGATTTCCATTAATTCCTGCGGCAATTCGCGATTAAGCAATTTGGCTAAAACCAAAGGATTGGATTTGATAGCATCCATAAACACCGAAGTATGTTCTTCGTAATAAGGAGGCACTACAATACTTACTTTATAAGGTGTTTTCCGCGTACCTTGTACTTTTGCTTCAATCAGATTACCCTTAATTTTAATAGACGTAACCGCGCCTTTGTTCGCATACGATTTACCGCGTGGAAGACGATTGGAAAAATCAATGCGATCTAAAGCGCCTAACCATTGTTGTCCCCACCATGTATTGCCGAAAGAAATAGCCATAAATATGTTCCATTTAAATAAAAATTCAGAGACAAAAGTAATAAAAAAATAAATTCTGTTCTCAATTTCAAAACTATTTTTTTATTAACCCCTAAATCTACAAGTCCCCAAATTTGACTTATAAAGAAAAATTTTTTAGCCCAAAGGATTTTCACAGAGTGCGGATTTAAGATTAACCTGAGTTTCGGATAAGCAACTTCATTTCCGCTTCATTCCTTGATAAATTTACCGGCTTGATAAGAACCATCTATGTATGTAACGATTACTAAATACAGTCCTTGCCGGAGATCCGAAATCGGAATCTGTTTCTCGCTTGTTTTTTTCAGCAAATTTCCGGAAAAGGACTGTATCTCAATGGATGCAACCGTTTTATCCGTAACGATATTCAATTTGTCGGCAACCGGATTCGGATAAATAGTGAACGATTGGGAAGCGTTGATTGTTTCTATCGAATTGCCCGGGCAATTCACTTCCTTTGCTTCGAATTTTTTTATATCTCCGTCGGTTGTAAAGGTTGATGCGGCTTCCCAACAAATATCCCCCGTAGCGAAAAGATCGAATGTTTGTTGTTTATCTTCCGTTGTATTTCCGTTGTTGATGACAACGCCGAGCGTAGAGGCGGTCACGTCATTCAGCGTAATCGTGTAAAATCCGTCATTAGCCTGTGTCATAGGGATTCCTGGCCATGTTCCTCCCGTATAATTGGTCAGATCGATCGCATTCCATGCCCATATTTTCACGGTTGTCCAACTTTCCGGAGCTTTGAAGCGAATCGTAATCGTACCTATCGGCTCAATAACCGGCTCCGGAATGGTTTCACAATCGGCTCCCTGCATTTTGATATAATACGCCCAACCATTACCGTTGCAGGCAAGATTGTATCCTGCCGGTTCTCCTTCCCAACTACCGATACGGCAGATGAGTTCTCCGCACTTGCCAATGGCTTTTGCTTCGTAATAACCGGAGGTATTGGTGACTCGTACATCCGAGTTGCTGTGTATTCCCACGGCTTTACGCGCTACAATCATCCGTTTGATGTCTGTCTTGTTGCTCAGCCAGTGCGACCAAAAGACACACGGAATGCCCGGCGATGAGAGCAAAAAAGCGTATGCTTTCGATACGTCGCCGGTGTATGGCCAGGCGCCTTCGTGAGGAGGAGCCGTGTCGTGATTGTCTACAAATGTAACGGCATACTGGCGCATGGATGGGTGGTGCATCAAGCCGGCAGGTCGGAGAATCCCGTCGGCAGACCAGGCTAATGTAGCGTAATTGTTTCCTCCACCCCAAGCGTAAAGAGCCTGTTTCGCGCAAAAATCAAAAACCATCGACTTTTTTTCCGTCGCATTTACCCAGGCGGCCAAATCATCGTAATTGCTTTGGTAATATTCTCCTACCGAAAAATAGGCGTTTGCCGCAAGGTTGTATTCTTTGGTATATATCGGATCGTAACCTTTGACCAAATCGTAACGCCAACCGTCGTAGCCGATTTCATTTTTCAGGAATTTCAAATATTCTTTGATGGCGTCGCGAACGTAGGTTTGGGAATGGTCTAAATCGCGGGCGCCGGCATAGCCGCCCCATTTGTCGCCCGAAACATTCCAATTGTAATCGTAATTATCGCTTAATTGCCGACCGTCGGTCAAATGATCTTTGGCTTCATCGTCTTTGCAAATATGGGTGGAATTAAATTGACAGGCAGTGTAACTGTTCCCGTAATTATCGCCGACGAAACTTGTCCATCCGTTTCCGGCTCTGTGGTTGACAATAATATCCGCCACTACCTTAGCCTCGCCTTTGTGCAGGGAATCAATCAGGGCTTTCAGTTCCGGGCGGGTTCCCCAAGAACTGTTTTGATTCGACCACTGATAAGGATGATAACCCATATTGGCGCTTCCTCCTCCTTCGCCGCTTGCCGAGGGCGGCAACCACACTAAATCGAAGTAAGTGGACAGCTCTTTTGATTGAGCCGTCAATTGCGTCCACTTGGTGGCATTATGAGAATTCCATGCAAACCCTTGCAACAGAATGTCCGCACTTTCCAAAGGTACTTGGGAAAAGAGAGACAGACGACAAGCAACAAGCGACAAAAAAAGAACGACGAGTGACAAATGATTTTTTTTCATGCGTAAATAACTGTAAACGTTTTATATCATGGCAGGTTAAGCCCGCCATGATATAAAACAAGGTGTTTCAATTTATTGATAAATAATTTTCGTTTTTACCGTTGAATTTTCATTCTTTATTTCAACAATGTATATGCCTTTGTTCGGAACAGGGATTTGATAAGTTCCGCCCTGCGTAAATCCTCCGTGAATGTGTCTTCCAAGCAGATCGTACAGTTGAATGGCGGAACTTCCGTTCAAACCTTCTAAAACAATAGCGTTTTGCCTTGATAAAATACGTATTTGTTGATTTATGGTATCTACTTTTATGAGATTTGTAACGATAGCAGGAGCAAATGAAATAGAGAAACGGTCGTTTATTTCTCCTCCGGTGGCGGTTGTAAACGTATAGGAAGCATTTTCCAGCATATCAATGATTTCATCGCTTGCCTGATCGTGCAACAACACCGTTTTTTCAAATACCTGACTGTCCCAACGGATGGTGTATTCGCCGCCCTGCGGTACGCGAACGCCCAAAGTAAGGCTTGCTTCTTCCGGAATGCTGTTGATTGCCATCTTGTCGGAA
>JAIRLY010000208.1 GCA_031259075.1 Dysgonamonadaceae bacterium
AAAGGAAGGCCGGAGGCCTTCAAGATAAATAACCCCCAATGAAGCGAAGCGATTGGGGGACAAATAGAAAACAACAACACATTCAACCCCGGAGCGGGTTGAACAATTTAAAATCGTAAGAACTAAAAGTTAAGAATGAAAAATAGAAAAAAGGAAGGCCGGAGGCCTTCAAGATAAATAACCCCCAATGAAGCGAAGCGATTGGGGGACAAACAAACAACAACAACGTTTTCAACCCCGAAGCGGGTTGAACAGGTAAAAGGGAACATAATTATAAATTACTAAATTTTTATTAAACATGAAACGAAAAATGATTTATTTAGCGCTGATGCTCCTGATTTGGAGCGCAGCAAGTGTGAATGCACAGGTAACTATCGGCAGCGATCAAGATCCGCACAAGGGGGCGGTGCTTGATCTGTCTCAATCGACACGATTAGGATTATTGCTGCCCCATGTTTCCCTGACGAATGTTTCGGACTGGCAATTGTCCGGCGACAAAGCCAACGGCGAAGGGATGGTGATTTACAACACGAATGAAGACGTCGACGGAGGCAACGGCAAAGGGATTTATGTCTGGAAAGACAAGTGGTTTTTTGTACAGTCTCCAAACGGCAGTTTGCCCTGCTCCGGTTTGCCGGAGATAACCGAAACAAGCGACTCCGAAGTTTTAAGTCGGGTCGGTACGACTGCTCCGGAGTTGACCGTAACGGTCAACGACAAGGGCGACAGCGGGCTGACTTATAGATGGCAACGGTCTGCCAACGGTTTGACGGGCTGGACGGAAGCCTCCGGCGAAGCGACTACCGCTTCTTATACCGTCCCGAACAGTGTGAAAGGTACGTTTTATTATCGTTGCATGGTTAAGAATGACTGCGGGACGGTAAGCTCGCCGGTGTTTAAGGTGATGGTTCATAATTGTCCGGGTTATGTATGTACCGGTTGTGCGTATGATTATCCGTCAGATGCGGGCAATGTTGCTAAAGACTATACACCTACCACTACAGATACCGATGAAACTTGGGCACCTAATGTGAAGATAGGCGCTCTGTCTTACACTCCTGAAGACACTCAGTTGTTCGATGCTTTCATCTCTACCGGTAAGGATTTGTGCGTATACAAAACGGATGCTAACATCGACAGTTACAATTATGCCGCGTGGCCGAATGCCGTTTCAGCCTGTAGCGAGATGTCCGATGGAGCTGACGACTGGTATTTGCCTAACCTTCGCGAGCTTCGCGCCCTGTATGATGCTTTGGGTGGCAACGGTAATAGCGATACCGGTACCGGCTCGTCAGATGATTTCGCCGGCGATTCCCCCATGCGTTCCAACGAGTATTGGAGTAGTACGGAGTACTCGGAGAATAGTTACGCCTACTACTTCACTTTCAGTACTGGCAGTCGGTACTACTACTATAAGACGGGCAACCTCTATGTTCGTTGTGTGAGGAGGATGTAGTCTAAGGAAAACTAAAAGTTAAGAGTTAAGAACTAAAAGTTATCAACTAAGAGTTAAGAACGGAAGCACCTTTCTCGCCGCGAAGAATCCCATAGCCGTCAGGTTAAGGCTAAAAGCCTTTCGCGCCTTCGTGCCTTCGCGCCTTCGTGCTTTCGTGCCTTCGCGCCTTCGCGCCTTCGTGCTTTCGTGCCTTCGCGCTTTCGTGCCTTCGTGCCTTCGCGCCTTCGTGCCTTCGCGCCTTCGCGCTTTCGTGCTTCGGAGCATGAGAGGTGACCCACTCGGAGCAAGGGAGATGACCCACTCGGAGCAAGGGAAATTCAAAACTAAAAGTTAAGAACGAAGAGTTAAGTTAAGAATGGAAAATAGAGAAAGGAAAGCCGGAGGCTTTCAAATGGACTTTGCCCGACGGTCTGACCGGTTCGTCTACTTCACGTTCAATTACTATTACGGGGACAACAGCCGGAACGTATGCAGCGGGCACAATCAAAAAGTCAAGCGTTCCGAAATTCGACTATTCTGGATCCGTCTTCCTGTTCAACAATATCCACAAAAACCGTATCGTCCGGGAGTAAAGATTTTACTTTATCCGGCCACTCAATAAAGCAGAGCGCTCCGCTGTCGAAATAATCGAGAACGCCTAAATGATAAGCCTCCTCTATCGTGTTGATTCGATAAAAATCAAAATGGTAAATCAATTCGGCGGTTGTATTCGACCGGTATTCATTGACAATTGCAAATGTAGGACTGTTGATCGTTTCGGTAACTCCCAATTTTTCACAAATCGCTTTGATAAATGTCGTTTTACCTGCTCCCATTTTTCCATTGAAAGCAAAAATAGTATTGTTTCCTATTCGGCGAACAAATGTCTCGGCTGCTTCGTGGATGGTTCCCGGATTTTTTATTGGAATTTTATACATTATTTATATCAAATTGAAATTTTATTGACGAACAAAAATAAATAAAATATCTTTCATACTAAAATGTTTACTATATTTGTAATCGGTATCAATTAAACGAATTATCTTTAAAGTTGATCTAAAAAAAAGGAGATATTAATCAATAATAGAATAGAAATGAAAAAAATAGTTTATTTACTTCTTTCAATTTTTGTCGTATCGGCTTGTTCAATAGTAAAAAACTATCCGGTGGACAATTACTATAAATTACAAACAGGGATGACTAAAAAAGAAGTAAGGTATTGGATTGGTCCTCCCGAACGTTATTTAGACAAGCGGAGAACACCTTACGGTTACGAAGAAATTTTGCAATACCGTAATATCTACGGTGAACTTTTTGCTATGAACTTTATAAACAATCAATTAATGGCAGTTGATTATATTAGTAAGGAAGCGGATTATCCCATTTATCCTACACCTCCGCCTCCTTCGCCTCCTCACGGGACTCCCATTTTTTCACCGGATAACAAACCGGTTCATCCGGCGCCACCGTCGAATACGCCGCCGTCTCAAGGGACCCGTCCGCCGAGCAGTTCAAGAGAACCGGCAATTACCCGTCCGCCGTCAAATCCTCGTCAACCGGCCGTTACAAATGATAATCGTTCGAAAGAGGGTAGCAGTAAAGAGAATACAAGAGAAAATGCTCAAAGTAAAACACAAAGCAATGCAAGGGAAAGTAGCCGGAGTAATGCAAAAGAAAATACACCGGCGACCGCTCCGGAAAAGTCCCGTAATGCTTCTTCCGAACAAAATACGGAAACAACGCGGGAACGCAGTTCGCAAAGAAGATAATTGATATGATATGTTGCTCCTTCATGTTTGTTGTGCGCCTTGTTCCGCAGCTGTAATTGAGTGGTTGCTAAATAAAGATATTCGGCCAGCTTTATTCTTTTTCAATCCGAATATTTACCCGAAAGACGAATACGAAAGACGTAAAGACGAATTGATGCGTTATGCGAAGACGTTGGAAATTGATTTTATCGACGGCGATTACGATCACGAATCATGGTTGCAGGCGATAAAAGGATTGGAAAATCAACCCGAAAGAGGTTTCCGCTGTCTGGAATGTTTCAAATTACGTTTATTTGCCGCCGCTAAATTGGCTGATGAAAAAGGTTTTACAAAAATAACTACTACACTGGCTTCATCTCGTTGGAAAAAGATAGATCAAATTGCCACAGCAGGAAAATGGGCTACCGCTCATTTTCCTGCTGTAGAATTTTGGGATAAGAATTGGCGGAAAGACGGATTAAGCGAACGCCGCAAAATTCTTTTACAAGAAAACGGATTTTACAATCAGCGATATTGCGGATGCGAGTTTAGCTTAAATTCAACTAACAAATAAAATTTTTAAAACTTGGAAGATCCCTTTGGATCTTCTTATTTGATAACTTTTGCATTATATACTTCATTGTTTTCATCGACTGCACTAACTCCATATATTCCGCTCGGTAAATTGCTCATATCTACAGATTCATGATTTTTTAATTTTTAATTAGTTTGATCTGTTCACTCTTGTTATTATTTTTGTACTCTATCTTTAAAATATAAATTCCTTGCGGCAGTTCCGAAACATCTATTTTATCTGTTGCAAGCGCGCTGATTTCTTTCCTTATTTTTCCGGTCGTATCTATAATTGCCAGCTTTTTTATATTTTGAATATCTTCCCCTTGCAGGTGGATATAATCACGAGCGGGATTGGGATAGACATAAAAATTGGGAGTATCCGAAAAGTCTTTTATCAAAGTTTTTGCTTTTAAATCGTTAACAAAAAGAGTATCGGATCTAGTGCGTCCAAATGAATTATACGCATATAATATTATAAATTCTTGAGTATTTTTATATTTAGAATAACGAGGATGCGTATAGTGTCTGTAATTATCACTTTGTACAGGTAATCCTATAATGATTCCATCTCCATTTCCATCCCATGTAAAAACCACATCAAAAAGTTCAAGCCCCTCTGTTCTGATTGTTTTGTATTTTAGCTCTATGTAAGGTTCACTTCCGGTAAAATCATAATCAATTACCTCAAATTCCGGCATGCCCGGAAGAAAGTTAAGCAACAGGGGGAATTCCAGATTTATAGCTTTATTGTCCATTGTTTTCCCGGTGCATATCACTTTTGCATCAAAATATGCGGATTTATCATTTTTAGACTTATAAATGAATCCCTGTAGAATTGAAGCATTTTCCATAATAATATTATTTTGATCCAAGTCGAATTCAAAAATATTTCCGGCAGATTCTTGCAATAGAGGAATATAAATGTCACCCCTGTCTAATCCTTCCATGCGCCAAACAGCGGATTGCAGAAGAACGGTTTCTTGAGCGCCGTTAACAACGCGGAATGTCCCGGCGTCACCGACAAAAAGGACGCCGTTTTCTTCTATTCCGGTTCCATCCGAATGACGGCCGGCAATAGCATATTCCTGTGCGGAAACAGGCCCGCAAGTCAATAACAGGCTTGCAAAAAGCAGTTGTTTGATAATTGTTTTCATCATTTTATTTGTTTATAATTTTTTCCGTTTGTAAAACATTACCCTCCGCATCCTTTGAGCGTACAATATAAATATCGCTTTGAAGTACGCTGTTCAACGCCGCTTTTGAGTTCGCTTGGGTAACATATCTTCCGTCAACAGTATAGGCTTCAAATGACGCCACCTTTTCGCCCAATGAATTTATCACTCCTCTATCATAAATAAAGGGATTCATTTGCGGATAAACCTTAGGCATATCGTAAGTTATTTCTTTGTGACCGTACTGATTCGTAGCTTCGAAAATAAATCCCATCTCGCTTTCATAAGGCAAATTTGATACTACTAATTTAATATATTGATAACCTGTAAAATCATTTATCCATGCAACTCCGGTATCCCAATTTTGCGTGGTCATCGACAACGACTCTGCACCTTTTGAAGATAGCGCGAATTCTACATCATACACCCAGTCTGTCTTGTGGATGATTTTTGTAGAAAAAGTGATTTCATCCGGTGCGTAATCCAGATACAGGGTCATCGTTGTTTTCTGGTTTACGCCGTTCACGGTTCCCGTTAATCCTATTTCTCCAATTATATTGCCGTCCGAATTCCGGGCGTATTGAGAAGAAATCGTTACGGGAGAAATCGTAAAAGCGGGGGTATTTGTAGTTCTTATCGTTTCATACGTTCCGTCGTTTTTCTTTATCCTGTATGTCCACTGGTGATTGGTAATATTCCCACCGTTGGCAGACGCCGTAAAAGTATAAGAATTATATACACTGGCGATACCGGTTTCATTAATACCGGAACAGTTTATTTTTATTGCATCATCCTGTGCAATCCAGCCGATATCCGTCAATACTTGCCGTGTTTTAGTGTCTATTGGCGATTGCGAAGTATTCACAGAACCTAAAGGTTCTTCATAAGAAAAAGAAAAAGTTTGCTGACTAAAAACAGCTATTGAAGTAAGCAGAAGGTTAAATAAAACACACAAAAAAGTTTTCATAAGCTATATATTTAAATGGATGTAAACAAAAATATTCGGAAAATATATCGTAATACTATTCATACAGTCCAAAATTCAAATCTGATTTTGCTTTAACAAAAATAAGTAAATTTATTAAATAATCAAAATATATTTGTAATTTTAACATGACTGACAAGGAATTTTTTTTAATAACGAGGGCGGAGATTTTCCACCCTCGTTTATTCCACCCTTAATTCAACGATTGTCAATTTTTCTTGCAACGCACACTTGCTTGAATTTGCATGGGCGTTAACGCACGAAACACTGACGGTGTTTGATGTACAAGTGATCGCCGCCACGCCGCTCCATTCTCCAAACTGCTTGTCCAGTACATCACGGCAAAGCCGTAGTCACTAACCGTAGCATTGTTGATGTAGCCCACGCACAACACATCGAATCCCCCTGCATCGCATGGATAACTCGTACCACTCGCATATAAATTGTTTATATATAAACTACGTCTCATTACGGTTGCATGGCCGCTTCCTCTGAAGCCGATGGTAGTCTCCCAATTAGTGTTCCATTCAGTAGTAGTACCGGTGCCATACGTTCCGGGTACACTGTTGGCTATCTCTTTTTCCAACTGATTCCATTCGTAATCGCTCGGCAAATGCCAACCGGTTGGGCAAATACCTTGATACGTCGGCTGATCGGGATTATTTGTTTCTCCACCGGTATTATCCGTACGACCTGAAGCTGCCGGCCATGTATATAACAACCCATATTCCTCATGAGCATCAAAAGTCTCTTCTTTTGCTTGCGGATAATTATAGAATTTCGAAGTATTATCCACCCCAAAACCTAAGGTTAAGGTAGTTATTCCGTCAGCGTATGTTTTCGTCCGCAAATTCTGGGTCATCCAACAACCGGCAGCTCCAAACTGAGCGGTATAATAAGTATTGCCTTCAACGTCTTCAACACCTGAACAATCTACTATCGTAACCGTACAATCTTGAGTTATACCATCGGTTGTAGCCCGAACGGTAAACGAACCGGTTGTATTTCCGGAAGTGACGGTAACAGTATTACCGTCAGGCGAAATGGTTGAACCCGTGTTGTTAGCGTCTTCGATCGACCACTCAACCTGAACACCGCTTAACGGCTTGTTGTCGCTACCGGTAAAATTTTGTGCGGTAATCGTTCCTGTTTTACCATCAAGATCCAAAAACAAAAGGCTCTTATTCAACGAAAAACTTTTGAAAATTACCAAGCCGACCGGCTTCCAAGCATTACCGGTCCATACGTAAATGTCTTTGCCGTTTCCTCCGGGCACATCATCGTTCTCATTGTATATCAACATCCCTTCACCGCCGCCGGCGCTGTCGTCTAATTGCCAATCTGAAATATTCATCAGGTAGATGTGAGGCAGTAACAGCCCCAAATTTGTAGATTGAGACAAATCAAGTACCGCCCCCTTGTGCGGATCTTGATCGCTGCCGATAGTTACTTGAGCTTTCACACTTGCTGCACTCAACATCCAGAGTGTCAGCGTAAAATAAATCATTTTTCGTTTCATGTTTAATAAAAATTTAGTAATTTATAATTATGTTCTCTTTTACCTGTTCAACCCGCTTCGGGGTTGAAAGTGTTGTTGTTTTTTTGTTTGTCCCCCCAATCGCTTCGCTTCATTGGGGGTTATTCATCTTGAAGGCCTTCGGCCTTCCTTTTTTCTATTTTTCATTCTTAACTCTTAGTTTTTAGTTCTTAAAGGCCTTCGGCCTTCCCTTGTTCGGCTGTCCCGTAGGGACAAAATGTCGGTAGAAAATACGGGCCTCTCCAGCCTTTCCCTGTCCCGTC
>JAIRLY010000092.1 GCA_031259075.1 Dysgonamonadaceae bacterium
TTAACATAATATTAATTATCCAGAATTGTTCCGCTTCGTGATACGCTATCAAAACAATGAATAACACCATCGACATAGGACGGAAAGATGTTTTGTGGAATTACGCCGCTACGTTTTTACAAATAGGCGCAGGCGTCATCCTGCTGCCTTTTATTCTGCGGATGTTTCCACAGGAAACGGTAGCTGTCTGGACAATCTTTACGACTATTATTGCTATAGCCGGTTTGCTGGATTTCGGCTTTAACCCTTCGTTTGCACGGAACGTATCTTACGTGGTAAGCGGTGTGAAAGAGTTGAAAACAACAGGGTACAACATTGTAGAAAATCATAACGGCGAAATTGATTACAGCCTGTTCAAAGGACTGATTAACGCCATGCGCTGGTTTTACGCCCGCGCCGCAACCCTTCTTTTTATACTGCTGGCCACCGCAGGTACTTACTACATGTACGCCGTTCTAAAAACTTACTCCGGCAGCCACACGGAAGTGTATATTGCATGGGCGCTTCTGGTAGCGATCAACTCTTATTCGCTTTACACCTCATATTACGATTCGCTGATGCAGGGAAAGGGACTGATTAAACGTTCCAAGCAAATCCATATTGCAGGGCAAAGTGTTTACCTGATTGCAACTGTTGCCTTGATATTGTTACGGTTTAACCTGATTGCCATCGTGAGCGCACAAGCGCTCTCTATCATTATCAGACGAATATTAGCTTACCGCACCGTCTATACCGCCGCATTCAATCGCCGGCTTCATAGCGTAAAAGCGCACCCTGCAAAGGATATAATAAGAGTCGTTTACCCCAACGCCATGAAATTAGGGTTGAATAATTTTGCAGGTTTTTTTGTACAACGTTCGCTGGCGCTTATCGGTGCTCTGTTTTTTTCACTAAACGAAATGGCATCGTATGGGATAACCATGCAAATAACGGGAGTTATCTCATCTATAGCGACTGTTTACTTTTTTACATATCTGCCTAAAGTTGCACAACAACGAATCCAAAACGATGATACTGGAATTAAACGGCATTATTTGAAGAGTTCTTTACTCATGCTTTCCACATTCTTTGCGCTTGGGTTATTCTTTGTGTTTGAGGGAGAATGGGCATTACATCTGATAAAAAGTCAAACCCCCCTACTCTCAAAATCCTGTATTGTAATAATTCTTGTAACTGCGCTTCACGATGCGCATGTATCCATTGCTGCAAATACGGTTTTGACAAAAAATGAAATACCCTACTTAAATACCTCTTTATTTACAGCTGCATTTACGCTAATTTTATTTTTTATATTTGCCAGCTTCACTCACTGGGGCGTTGCAAGTATAATTATAGCCCCGCTGGTGGCTACACTGTTTCACTGGTATTGGATGCTGGGCGTAGTAAAAGAATTAAAAATAAGAAAAGGCGATGTTTATTATACCTTTCAAAATATAAAAATATTTTCAAAACACATATAGCTATATGACACGAGTAGCCGGTATTCCGCGATTATCAAGTTTTAAAACACCCTCCAGACAAAGCAGGGAGTACATCTATTATCGTTACTATTTTAAAGACTTAAAAGATGTGTTTGATACTTGCATAAAAGAAAACGATACTGTCTTTGATATTGGCTGTGGCAACAAGCCTTTTGAGGCATATATACGGACATTAATAAAGAATTATGATGCGTCTGCTTATCGGGGTTGCGACATTATTCAGTCGTCCGGGCAAAAGGTCGATATTATTTGTGATGTAACAAATATTGCGGAAAAGTCTTCGACGTATGATATTGTGATATGCACTCAGGTTATTGAGCATGTATTTGAGCACTCCAAAGTTTTTGAAGAGGCTTACAGATTGCTGAAACCGGGAGGATTCTTTATTGTAAGCAGTAACCTGGTATGGGAAATTCATGAAGCGCCTTATGATTATTATCGTTTTACAAAGTATGGATTCATAAAGTTGCTGGAAAATGCAGGATTTAACGTACAGGAGGCAAAAAGTAACGGCGGGAAATTTGCCGTTTTAGGGCAGTTAATACTACATGTGTCTGGAGGTGAAAACAGGGGCTTGAAACGGGTGTTTTACGCCATTGCAAGGCGGTGTTTAACGTTGATGTGCAACATGGTTTTTCCCTTATTGGACGATAAATTTAAGGACGACCGCTATACATTGAACTACGTATTTGCCGGGAAAAAACAATAATATTAAAAAGTTGCAGAGGCTTATGTATAAAGTAACTGTTGCCATACCCGTATATAATGTTGAAAAATACGTTGAGCGGGCGTTAAATTCAGCATTAAGTCAAACCTTTGAATCTGTCGAATATATTTTAGTCGATGATAAAGGTACGGACAGGAGCAGAGATATTGTCGATGCTATGCTGAAAGACCATCCCCGGAAAAAAGATGTACGGATAATAGAACATCCTGCGAATATTGGAACGGGAGCAGTTAAAAATACGGCCATAGAAAAGGCGCAGGGAGAGTTCCTTTATTTTATGGACAGCGACGATGAAATTACTCCGGATTGTATATCCACACTGTATAATGCGATGGCAGAGACGCCGGTAGATTTTGTGGCGGCCTCGCATAAATGCAAAACGCAGAATGGACAGTTAAAGCATCTTTATGCTAAAACAACTTATCCCGATAAGTTGATAACAGGCTCCGAGCATGCCGTTGCAAAAGCCTTTTTTTTAGAAAAAATACCTGTCAGCATTTATACATGGAATAAGCTGTACAGTGTAAACTTTCTCAAAAGGAACAATATAAAATGTATTCCACATCATTTGTCCGAAGATATATGGTTTACCCATCAAATTATTTTAAGGGCATGTTCATGCAGGCTACTGTCGGATGTAACATATTTTTACCGTGAAACGCCAAATTCCATCGCAGGAAAGTATAACAGCAATAAATCTTTGCCGCTGAAAGCAGCGAAAACATTTGAAGAAATTGTTACCCTGCAAACAAATTATGCCACAAATTATAAGGGAAGTATTTTTTACTCCAGGCTAATTCTGACAAATTATATTTTTGCAGTAACGTATGCTGATCTAATCTATAAGAGTAAAGCAATAGCTGCAAAAGAAAAATCCTCTATTCTCCGGAATATGCTGAAATATCCGATTACATGGAGGGATATGATAAAAATGAACCATGGAGGAAAAGTAGCGTTGAAAACGTACCACTACGCAAACTGTTTTATGAGTAAAGCGCCAACAGTAGATGCAAAAATATTCCTGCAAAGAGTTTTTGCCATATTGAAAAAATGTATAAAATGTATAACGGATAAACGTTGAGTTTATTCGTTAAGATTGATAGCATCCGTTACAAAAGGATATATGATATTTTTGCATGACAGGTTTTCGGATAAACCTTTTTTGAGGAGAGGGTTGATAAGAGCGGTGAAAAATTAAATTTTTAAAGCATGGAAGTATCTGTTATTATCGTGAGTTATAACACAAAAGCCCTGTTAAGGCAATGCTTGTCGTCTGTATTTGAAAAAACGCAGGACGTCGAATTTGAGGTGATTGTGGTAGACAATGCTTCAAATGATGGATCGCCCCAAATGGTACGGGAAGAATTTCCGAATGTAACACTCATCGAAAGCCCTGAAAATCTGGGCTTCGGACGAGCGAACAACCTGGGGGCGCAATATGCCGGAGGAGAGTATTTGTTTTTACTGAATTCCGATACCGTTTTAATGAATAATGCCGCAAAAATACTTGCAGATTTTTTGAACAGTAATCCCAAAGCGGGAGTTTGCGGAGGAAATTTGTTCGATGAAAACAAAAATCCGGCATGCTCTTTTGTTACACTTGCAGAATTATCTGTTGCCGGGGAGTTATTAAACCTCTTATGCCTGCAACCGAAATCGGCTTCTTTCAATAAAAAAACTCACCCAATCTCTGTAGGCTGTATTATTGGCGCCGATTTTATGGTTCGAAGCAATGTCTTTAAAAAAACCGGAGGATTTGACCCGGATTTTTTTATGTATTATGAAGAAATGGAATTGACTTATAGAATAAAGAAAGCCGGATACAAAAGTTTTAATGTTCCGCAAGCGCAAATCATTCACTTGGGAGGAAAATCTTTAGATTCGGAACAAAAATTCAAATTGGTACAAATGTCCAAAAATGTATATTATAGAAAAACGCAAAGCCGTTTTGGATTTTTGGCGTGTAATGGCATTTTCTTCTTAACAATCCTGTCTCGCATAATGCTATTTACGGTCATGCGCAATGAGGAGAACGTCGTTCTGTGGAAAAGGATGCTGGTGGAATTTGAACGACCGGGACTTTCTTCGAAAAGAACGGATAATGAATAGATATTTCAATAATTGAAAAACAATAATTGAAAATCGAACGATTCCAAGAATGAAAAGACACTGGAAAAGCAATATGAAAATCAACCGGTTATGTGAAATTATCACCTGCACTGCCATTACGGTAACGGCGCTGATGTTCGTATCGTGCGCCGTACTTACCAAGTCGCAGCTACAGTTGGTAACGAACCTTACGGTATCGTCCGACAGCGTCGCCGTAACGCCGGCTGTCATCTTCGACGAGCTATCGAAGATCCGGCTGG
>JAIRLY010000299.1 GCA_031259075.1 Dysgonamonadaceae bacterium
CCGTCAATGATAAAGCTTATGATCCCACGGTTTACGGTGATTGGTATGAATGGGGACGTAAAAAGGACGGTCATCAAGAACGTAGAGTACTTGCTACTAATACCGTTAGTACTTATTTAAATACAACAGGTGGTGTTGAAACTTCTAAACTGAATGAAGAAGACGGACAAATTAAGGACGGAGACGCACTTTACGGCAAATTTATTCAGCGTAATGCCGGCACTTTTGATTGGCGTCAATATCCTGAAACGACTGAAAATTCTGCTACTGCTCCTGCCAATGCTTGGACTTGGGGTGATCCTGTGAACGGTATTACCGATTTGGATCCCTGTCGGTCCGAATTAGGCGGTACTTGGCGCGTTCCTACTCAGGCAGAATGGGCACAAATTGCATCAAACAATACATGGGTTTGGCAAGACGGCGGCGGAAACGGCACTTCCGGCTATTTGCTTAAGCCCGGTGGCACGAACAAACCTACCGCTCTTTTCTTGCCCGCCGCAGGGGACCGTAGCCGTAATGGCGGTGCGCAGTACTATGTCGGTTCCATCGGCTTCTATTGGATTAGCACTGTTGAAAGTACTAGCTCGTACTACCTCTACTTTACAAGCGGGAGCATTACTGCAGCAAATACGACCAATCGCGCTAACGGCTTTACGGTCCGTTGCGTTTCAGAATGATACGATTAATTTGAAATACAACTGCTCTGTAGATAAAGGACAAAAGAAGATAAACGTCTTATCTATCTTCTTTTGTTTATTTTTATTTTCGGACAACTCCTAATTGCATTGAGATATTGAATCTACATGATTGGTTTAATAACTCCTGATATTGTGAATCCGGAATAAATGCCTTACTTTTGTCCTTTGTTTAATTTTTAACTCTTATTCTTAATTTTTAATTAATAAAGTATGACAGATGAAAAAAAATTCGTTCCGTTCATTTCGGCGAATGAGAACATGAAAGAATTTACCATAAGAGCATTGCTCATTGGTTTGGTATTAGCGGTTGTGTTGGGAGCAGCCAATGCATACCTTGGATTAAAAGCAGGGATGACTATTGCAGCCACTTATCCGGCGGCAGTAATCGGCATGGCGATTTTACGCTTTTTCAAAGGAAGTATTTTGGAAGAAAATTTCACGCGTACAGTGGGATCTATAGGAGAATCGGTAGCTGCAGGAGCAATCTTCACGCTTCCGGCATTTTACATTTCAGGAGTATGGAGCGGAGAAGAATTTAGTTCGATAAACAGTTATCTGACAGCTTCTTTAATTCTAATAACCGGAGGAACATTGGGCGTATTATTTGTAGCTTTGCTTCGTCGGGTGATGGTAGAAGACAAAGAACTCCCTTTTCCGGAGAGTGTGGCGGCAGCAGAGATACACAAAACGGGACAAGGTGGCGCAGGAGGTTCTAAATACCTTTTTTCGGCAATGATTGTCGGAGCGTTAGTGAAAATTGCCGGCGATCTCCGGCTTTTCGCAACCGAATGGACTCATTTTATTAAAACAAGTACGGCTTCTTTCGCTAATGGAAAAATGTTGGAAGGCGGATTTTTAGCAGGAGGACCAAATATCAGCCCCGCCTATTTGGGCGTCGGATACATTATTGGGCCTAAACTTTCTGCTTTGAACTTCAGTGGCTCTGTGATGGCTTGGGGTCTGATGGTACCGATGTTGCTGATGATGTTGGGAAGTTCTTTTGTTGCATCTCTTCCGGTCAACGAAGGATTGGATGCGTCCACCTCCATTGTTGCATGGGAAAACGCAGCTAATGTCGTTTGGCGGGAAATTGTTCGCATTATCGCTATTGGCGGGATGCTGGTTGCCGCCTGTTTCACCCTATACCGGATGCGCAGCAGTCTGGGTACAGGCTTAAGACGTTCGGTTAAGGACTTAAAAAGGGCTGCGCAAGGTTCGGAAGAAAACATTGACCGCACAGAGAAAGACTTGAAATCCTCGTGGATACTAATAGGTATTTGTGCGGCTGCCGTGCTTACTTTTATCATTACCTACTTTATATTTCACACTTCTATTTTGGTAGCCGTTGTTGCCTCTACGATTATGATAGTCTTAGCCTTTTTCTTTGCTGCCGTTTCCGGATATTTGGTCGGTATCATCGGTTCGAGCAACAATCCGATTAGTGGTCTGACGCTAACGGCTTTGGTTGTTACCGCTATTGTGCTTGTCGCTTGTGGAGTAGATGCTTCTCATGGTGGTGTAGCGGCTGTTTTGGGCATTGCAGCTATTGTATGTGTGGCGGCGGCCGTTGGCGGGGAAATGTTTCAAGATTTGAAAGCCGGACATATTTTAGGTGGTACTCCCTGGCGGATGCAGATAGGCGATATCATTGGTGTACTTATTTCGGGTTTCGTGATGTTTGGCGTGTTGATTATTCTCAATCAAGGAGACATTAATATGGGAATAGAACAAGGTTATCAAGGCGGGTTCGGAAGTAAAAATCTTTCTGCACCGCAAGCCGGTTTGATGGCTACCTTATCGCAAGGTATTGTAGGCGGACAAATGACATGGGCTTTAATTACCGCCGGCATGATACTCGGATTTGCTTTTATTTTGATGGGTATTAAGAGTCCGATGTTGATATTTGTAGGGATGTATCTTCCGTTCAATACCGTGTTTGCTATTTTCGCCGGAGGTTTAATCAAAGGTATTCTTGATTTGTATGCAGCGCGTCGAAAGTACAATGAAAGACAGATAGCCACAGTGGAAAACACAGGTGTTTTGCTTGCTTCGGGTATGATTGCCGGAGAGGCACTGATGGGACTTGTCATCGCTATTTTTGCGATGTTTAATATTTTCTTCTCTAATATGCTTTCTATTGGTAGTCCTTTATATAGCATCGGCATCGTAATTGTACTCATTATCGGTTATTTCTTTGTAAATATTCCTTTAAAGAAAGCCGATTCAATGAAGAAGTGAAGAAATATGAAAAAAGAGAAAATAAATCTTTTTGATAAAGTTCCTTTTATCAGCGAACATATTACAACTGAAAAAGAGGGAGAGCTATCGGTGATCGCTTTCCCCCGTTTCAGAAATAAATTCATGCGGAAATATTTTACGCCGAAAAATAAACCGGCTGTTATCCGTGTTCGATTAGAAGAACACGGTACTGCCGTTTGGAATTTGATTGACGGTAAACGTTCGATAAAAGAGATTGCAGAGGCTTTGGCAGAGCATTTTAATTACGAAAAGAATTACGAATACCGGATTGCCTCTTACTTTTCACAGTTACATAATCAAGGATTCATAAAACTATGAGATACTACTTTTATTATTTCCTGTTTCTTATTTCTTGTCTGTTTTTTGTTTCCTGCAAAGGAAAACAAGATAAACCGGCACAAGAAAATAATCCGATACTTTCGACGGATCGTATTTATTATGCGCAAGGTTTCACGATTGAGACATATCCTGACTATTCGCTCGTGAAAGTTAAAAATCCATGGGATAAAACTAAAATATTGCAAACTTATATTTTAGTTCCCAAATCTGAAAATCTTCCCGAACATCTTCCGGCAGGAACACTGATTCGGACGCCTTTGAAAAAAACGGTTGTTTTTTCATCCGTTGTATGCGGAATTTTGAACGAATTAAATGTTTTAAATTCTTTAGTTGGAGTGACCGGTCCGCAGTATATAGACATTCCTTTTGTAAAGGAAAATCTATCGAAAGGCATAATCCAAGACATCGGACAGGAAACAAATCCGGATATTGAGAAATTAATACTTGTCGAGCCGGAAGTTATTTTCACTAATCCGGTAAACGAAGCGGGTATTGGCGCATTAGACAAATTAAACGTTCCGGTTGTTCATTGTTTAGAATATATGGAAACGCATCCTTTAGGACAAACCGAATGGATTCGATTGTTGGGCCGGTTGTTTGATAAAAAAGAACAGGCCGATTCATTATTCTTTGAAACGCTTCACGCCTACAACGAATTAAAAGAATTGACGGCTATGGTAATCGATCGCCCGACGGTTTTTACCGAATTGAAATACGGTGATTTCTGGTATATGCCGGGCGGAAAAAGTTATATGGCTCATTTATTTGATGCCGCCGGAGCAGATTATATCTTGAAAGAGGATTTAAGTACAGGATCTATTCCTTTGTCTTTCGAAATGGTTCTGGATAAAGCGGAACATGCCGATTTTTGGTTGTTCAAATATTATCAATCGCAGGAGATGACTTACAAACAGTTAGCCGAAAAATATACGAATTATACGTTGTTTGATGCTTTTAAGAAACGGAATATCTACGTTTGCAATACTTTGAAAGTTCCTTATTATCAAGAATTACCGCTTCATCCCGACCGGATTTTAAAAGATATGATACGTCTGTTTCATCCGGAGTTGTTGCCGGATTATCAGCCGAAATATTATGATGAAATGAAATAAATGAGAGAACCCTGAAAGGTTGAAACCGTCATTGATTTTTATCTTCTCTATACTTAAAGGAGGGGACATGCCCCTCCTGTTATTCTATCTCTCTTTCCAATAGCATTTTTTTCACTTCTTCTTTTGCCTGTTCGCGCGTTTTTGTGAAGATCTTGCGAATGTGTTCCATATCGAATTTTTTATCTCTGTCGTAGGTATAGATGCCGTTCTTTTCTAGTTCGACGTCTACAATCTGTGTATAACAGAATCCCGTGATATGGTCTAAACTCAGAATGACATTTACCTGTTCTTCTAATCTTTTGTAAAATTCTTCTATTGTTTTTGGGGGGATTCCGTATCCCCAAAATTCTTTTTCATCACTTACTTCGGGCGCTTTCATTTCTTTTATCCACTGGATGCCTCCAAATTCATCAATCATATAAGCTTCTCCTTTATAGGGAGCGCTTATGTCGGGTTGAAAGACGTAGGGGCCTTTTTCTTCACTGTAAAGTTGTTTGTAAAGCAAAACGGGATCCTGTTGATAGGTATGTTCTGCATATATATCGGTGAAACCTGCATGATAACCGCCGCTTACACTTACAACGGGTCGCGTCCGGTCCATTCTTCGGGTAATGAAATACAGATCGTTTGTCAGTCGTGCACGTTGGCCGTCAATATCATCCATCCATGTTTCATTCAGCGGAGACCAGGCTACCAACGACGGAGCGTTGTAATCTCGGTAAACACATTCTTCCCATTCGGTGATCATATTGCGGGCAGCTACCGGATCAGCCCAGTTCATTCCCCAACTTGCCGATTCTCCCCAGGTGAGATAGCCTAATTTATCCGCCCAGTAAAAATATCGTTGTTCAAATACTTTCTGATGCAAACGGGCGCCATTAAATCCGGCTTCCTTACCTAATTCGATGTCTCGTCTTAATTGGGCGTCGTCCGGAGCTGTCCACTGTCCATCGGGATAGTATCCCTGGTCAAGCACCAAACGTTGGTAATAAGGTTCGTTGTTGAGGTAAAAGGTTTTTCCTCGAAGTTCCACTTTACGCATTCCTCCGTATGATTTTACCTTGTCGATGACTTGCCCGTCGGAGTTTAATACGGAAAATTCCATATCATAAAGGAAAGGGGATTCGGGCGACCATGTTTTAATGTTTTTCAATTTTGCGAAGATAAAAGCATGGTTACTTGCAGGAACTTGTTGTGAAAAGACTTCTTTATTACCGTCCATAATACGGACTTTAAAGGAAGTTTTCCCGTCTAAATCGTAAAAAACAGGTTCAAATACAAACTGTTTGTTGTCTAAGTCGGGAGTTATGCGACAGCTTTTTAAACCTCCTTTTGAAACCGCTTCCATCCATACAGTCTGCCATATTCCCGTTACACGTGTGTATAAACAACTGTAAGAGTTCAGGCGGAGCGATTGTTTCCCGCCGGTTTGCAGTTGGGAACGCAAATCATCTTCTACATAAACGACTAAGTTATAGGTAGAAGCGGCTGTTACATAAGAGGTAATATCTACGGAAAAAGACGAAGAACCCCCGTAGTGAACAAAAACTTGTTGTCCGTTAATATACAGAGTGGATTTATAATCTACTCCGCCAAAGTTGAGCAATATCCGTTTTCCGCTCCACTCGGCGGGAACAGCGATTTTACGCTGATACCACATAGCGTTTATAAAATCTTTGTGACCGACTCCTGAAAGTGGACTTTCGGGACAAAAGGGTACTGTAATTGATTTTTCAAATGCTTGGGCAGTAAATAAAGAGCGTTCGATACCGCTTTGGGAAAAATCAAAATCATAATTCCATTCTCCGTTTAAATTTATCCAGTCGGCTCTTTCAAATTGAGGACGAGGATATTCCGGACGGGGAATATTTGTTGCAGAAGTGATTGCAATAATACTCAAAAAAAGCGCCGGAAGCAAAACAATTTTTTTCTTCATTGTGTTTTAAATTGATATTTGTTACAAAATTAAACAGATTTGGCCACCGGTAACGAATACATTTGTGCCGAAAAAAGATACTTTTGTCTGTAAGGCGATGTCCTAAATCTTAAATTAGTTGTTTTTATTTTCTTGACCAAACTGTCTATCCTTTATTAATTAAAAATTAAGAAGTAAGAGTTAAAAATTAAACAAAGGACAAAAGTAAGGTATTTATTCCGGATTCTCATATCCGGGGTTATTAACTCCGGTACAAATTCTCCGGTTTGTATTCGTTAGATACTACTCAAATAAAACAGGATCTTCCTGATGCTTAAATCTGCAATATAAATTCTCGTTCTTGTCGGAATAGAAATACTCAATTACTTCTGCAGCGCTTTTTTCGAAAATACGATGGTTATTGAAAGGAATTATCCTGTAATTTTCCTTAAAACAGTCTACTGTTAAAGAATCATCCTGTACTTGCCTGTATATATAAAGCAAAACATCTTTACATTTTCCATATTCAATAAAAGAAACACATCTATTTTGAGAAAATATTCCTCCTAAAACAGAGAACATAAAGAAAAGGAGCAAC
>JAIRLY010000322.1 GCA_031259075.1 Dysgonamonadaceae bacterium
GTACTCAACATCCGAAACAGGGCTGCCCTGTCCCATTTTCCCTCTTTTTGTCGTTATCAGCACCACCCCGGCGTTGGCACGTGTGCCGTAAATGGCGGCAGCAGAACCATCTTTCAAAACATCTATGGTTTGAATTTCATTTGAACTTAAAGCCGACAAATCTCCACCGACAACGCCATCTATAACAATAAGCGGCGAAGCCCCTCCAGACATGGTGGTTCTACCACGCAATTGAATTTGAAACGAACCATTAGGGTCGCCACCATCCGAACGAATAATATTTAATCCGGCAATCTGACCCTGAAGCAATTGAACAGGATCAGTAATGTTCCCGGTTTTAAAATCATCACTGGTAATAGAAGAAACCGAACCGGTAAGTTCTTTTTTGGTAGTTGTTCCATAACCAATGACGACTATGTCGTCGAGTTTACTTATTTCTTCTACCATAAGTACATTAATCTGGGATTGATCTGATAATACAATCTCTTGTGTGGCATATCCCATAAAATAAAATACAAGCACGTCACCGGATGCAGCGGCAATAGAAAAATTACCGTTAACATCGGCAACCGCGACAGTGTTAGCGCCTTTTATTTTCACAGTAGCACCTACGAGAGACTCTCCGGAACGCACATCCGATATAGTCCCTTTCACGATTTGTTTTTGCTGGGCAGAAAGGTTCGGCGGTGAAAAAATCAACAGAAATGTTACAGACAATATTGCTGCAATCATTTTTCTCAATTGGGTATTCATATTTCTAATATTTTAATTTGGTTTTCAAAATATATCCACCTCATTCCTGCGCGGCGCCGACGATTGTGCGCCTATACGTGTAACCGAAATAGCGGCTGCCTTACAAGCAAAATGTACCGCTTCTATCAGCGACCGGTTTTCTGCTAACGCAACGGCTAAAGCGCCATTAAAAATATCGCCCGCAGCAGTGGTGTCTATTGCTTTTACCGTCCGTGCCGCTACCATTTCGCAAAGCCCGTCACCATATACAAAAGCGCCTCTCGATCCTAATGTAACAATCACATGATCCACGCCCATCTCCACAATTTTTTTAGCGGCTTTTTCTATCGAATCCCGACCCGAAATTTTTATGCCTGACAGTAACTCCGCCTCCGTTTCATTGGGTGTAATGATGTAGAGATTTCGCAACAACCGGCTTGACAACGTTTGCGCAGGCGCCGGATTAAGAATTACTTTTTTGTTTTTTGCCGCAGCCATTTCCGCAACAAATTCCACCGTTTCAACAGGAATTTCCAATTGCATCACTATTAAACCGGCTGTATCTATGGCTTCTTCCACCTTAGCCAAATCTGCAGGCAACAAATTTGCATTGGCGCCCGAAGCCACTACAATACAATTCTCCGCATTTTCATCAACCGTTATTAACGCTACACCCGAAGGACTGTCGGGGTCAGAAAAAACATAAGAAATATCTATTCCCTCCTCCTCAAATAATTGATGCGACTGGTGGCCAAAGATGTCGCTTCCCGTTTTGCAAACAAAAGCAATTTGCCCGCCAAGCCTTGCTATGGCCACAGCCTGATTGGCGCCTTTACCTCCCGGATTCATAAAAAACGACCCGCCCAATACCGTTTCTCCCGGTCTGGGAAGATGTTTTGTCTTAATTACCATATCGGTGTTGGAACTTCCAACAATCAATATTTTGCTGTTTTTTTGTTTTTTCTGATTCACCGATTTCAAAATAAATTTTACAATTATTTAATAATTTATTTACAAAAGTAAACTATTTTTTGTGAGAAAAAAAGGACAAAAATACTATAATTAGAGGTTTTTAAAATGCCACTTTTATCTTTTATGAAATTTTATAAACCTCATTATAAGTATTTTATAAAATTTTTCTATGAAAAATTATGATATTTTTCTATTCTTTTAAATAATATTATTTCCTTTGTAAAAAATTGTTTTCGAGCCATGAATAAGTTAACCTCATTAATGATATTAGCCGGCTCCTTATCAAAATCGGAAAAACGATATTTCCGGCTTTATTCAAACCTTTTATCCGGCGCAAAAAAATACATGTACCTGTTCGACCTTATCGAAGCCGGTATTTCTATTGATGACCTGTACTCACAATTTTCCGCTAAATATGACGGTAACAGTTTTAATACGGCCGTAAAATATTTGTACCAAACCATTATAGATTGCCTCACATATCTTCAGAAGAAACAAAATATACAAACCAGAATATTCAGTATGCTCTCGGAAGCCGATATTTTGTACGAAAGAGCATTGTTCGACGACGCGATAGAAGTCTTGAATAAAGCAAAAAAATTAGCCGTTATTTATGAAATATCTCCCTTAGTCTTGTTAAGCCAGCGCACGGAATTGAAATATATGAACGCCATGGACTTTAGAAATACCACCGAACGGCAACTGATCAACAAACAAATGAAGGTCATGGAAGAAATGAAATATATTCGAAGCGCCAACCTACATGCACAACTTTACGACATACTTAAACACCGGCTTACGTACAAAGGTTATGCCCGTTCCGAAAAACAAAAAGAAGACCTGAACGATTTAATATTAAGCGAACTGCATCTCATTGCCAACAATTCTTATAAAGGCTTCGAAACACAAAAATTGCATTTGTTGTTTCAATCGACTTACTACCTGCACTCCGGTAATTATAAAATGGCCATACGTTTTTACCAAACGTTAATCGATTTGTTTGAAACACATCGGCACATTATATTAAATCCGCCTATTTATTATCTTCAAGCAATAACCGGTATTTTAAACAGTTTAATGGCAGCCTCCTTATATAAAGAAATGCCTTTTTTCATAAATAAACTCAAAGAAATAGAGAAAAGCGATTACGCCGCCGAATTTATTTTAAATGTTCGCGCCCACATTTTCCAATACGAATTTGCCTGTTCATTCAATATCGGGAATTTCGATGCAGTGGCCGGCCTTATTCGCCGGTATGAGGAAACGCTGTTTAAAAAAGTATCATTATTACGGTTAGAAATTCAACTCGGATTATTCCTTAACCTGACCATTTTAGATTTGGCTACCGGAAATTTGAAGAGTGCCCATAAAAATATAAAAAAAATTATCAGCGCAGGAAAAATATTTTACGTGCTGCCTGCATACCGGCATGCCCGCCTGATTAATTTAATTCTCCAAGCAGAGTTAAAAAATTATGATTTTCTGGAAAATGAAATAAAAGCCATTAAGCGAAGTATCCGCTACGAAAAACACACGTATAGCACTGAAAAGTTAGTGTTCAAGTTTGTTTTAAACCATCATTTATTGGCGCAACAGAAAACCCGCAATAAACTCATAAAACAGATCCAAACGGAAACCGTGGAAATTGACCGGAATAAATATGAGCAACAATTACTCGTGGTCTTTGATTTTCTATCATGGATGGAAAGCAAACTTACACATTGTGCCTTTCCTGAAATATTGGCAAAGAAGAATAGCAACATTCATAAAATATAAAATCCTCATCCCTCGAACACCGGAATTTTGTTCGCTTTGTGCGCCGATAGAGTGATGCGGTCTTTGATTTTCCGGTCGGTTTCCGCATCGCCCGACGTGCCTTCCAGAATGTAAGCGTCGATTTGGTTGTAGGTTATTCCCAGTTCGTCTTCGTCGGTTTGCCCTTCCCACAAGCCTGCCGAGGGCTGTTTGTTGATGATACTGTCGGGCACTTGCAAGTACCGCGCCAGCGTGTAAACTTCTTTCTTGGTAAGCATGGCCAGCGGGTTAAGGTCGTGCGCGCCGTCGCCCCACTTGGTGTAATAGCCCACCGTGGCTTCGGCCAGGTTGCCCGTGCCGATGACAAAACGCCGGTCGAGCTGCGCCACTTCGTAGAGATACGTCATGCGCACGCGCGGCCGGATATTGGCGCGGCTCAGTTCCACGTCGGCCGTGTTGGCGCCGGGAAACAGCGAGGGCTCCGCGACAGTCAGCGCATCCACCGCCGGTTTAATGTCATACGTATGATAGGGGAAATTAAATTTCTCGATAAACTCCATCACATGCTCCATGCTTTTGGTCTTTTTCATGTCATCCCCACAGGGCAGCAAGACCAAGTGGATGTCCACCTTTGCCAATTGGCATAAACGCGCCACCACGCTGCTGTCGATGCCGCCGCTTAAACCCAACACTATGCCTTTACGGTTGGCCTTTTCCACTTTCTCGCGAATCCATTCCGCGATTTTTCCGGCATACGCCGCCACATTTTGCCCGGTAATTACGAATGATTTTGTTTTCATGTTACAATAGTTTCTAAGTTTTCGAAGAATTTTTCAATGTCAATATGGAGTTCTTCCCGTGTCATGGCCGATGCTACTTTAGTCCGGTTAATGACAAGCTGACCGTTGCTCTTTTCTTTTATTTGATTAAACAATGAATCTTTGTTTTCAAACAATATGACTTTACCATTAATAACCTGAAAAATGTTTGCTTGCACATTTTTCCACGACGCGTTTTTGGGGAGAGTTAAGTTCTGTCCGACAAAGAAATCATTCACTAAAGCAGTGTATTTCGATGAAAACAGATCGTCATCTTTTAATCCCAGGTCGCGCACTATAGCTCTTACCCACGCTGCAGGCACCAACAAATAGTTATCAATATTCCGGCGTTGCCATTCATTAAAAACGGGATTTGTTTCTTCGGGATGGAAAACGCTTGCATTGTCAAAATCGAATAAAATAGCCCGTTTTACTCGCGGATTGATTTCCCTTAATGCTTTAAAATGATCTTCCATCCGGGCTTTCATTCGTTCTTTGCTTCCTCCTCCTAACAAATAGGGATAATACCGGTGGTATATTCCTTCTTTTCCTAATATGGTAGCCCATGCCGACAAAATCCTATCGTCATCTTCGCCCTCAATGTACAAAATACATGGACACTCCTGTGTCCGTACCATATCAATATTATCCACTTCGCTCAGCGCTTTTAATATTGTGCCGGTTGTTTGAACACGTTTGGGCTTGCTCGACACCATGGAAAGGATAGCATTCACTTCAACACCTTTAATAAATTCTTCCGAATGCGTGGCTACAAGAAATTGCTTTTTTGATTGTTGTAAAAAATAATTCACTATTTTTCTTTGCAAATTCACATGCAGGTGTGCATCCGGTTCATCGAACAAGATGGTGGTTACCTTATCATATCCGTATAAAAATGCCAGGAGGGTAAGGATTTGATGAAAACCGCTGCCTCCCGATATAATATCATACGTTTTCCCATTCGATTTGTATTCCGAAAGGATCTCAGTGCTTACCGTCTTTTCATATTTGGGCGCCATTAAATCTACGCCAAACCACTCTTTAATCCTATATACTATTTCTTTCCAGTTTGCATTATCTTTAA
>JAIRLY010000355.1 GCA_031259075.1 Dysgonamonadaceae bacterium
TGTTTATATCAAACCGTTTCGTGTCCCACAGCAGAAAATCGTAATCCGGCAGCTTCTGTTTCCATGTCGCCATGCAGCGCTTGTAATCATCCGGTATCGGGTCGCCCGACAGCCAGCAGTAATGAATAATCTTAGGAATCATATTTTACACCACACACGCAAATAATTTTTTAGACAAATGTACTATTTTATATTTTGGATTTGCTTCCAAAATTATATTTTCTAACACCTCAGGATCATCGGGAAGATGATATGTGCATATTGCCAATTTCGGACCGAATTTCTTTAACACATTGACTGCCCCTTTTAGCATATCCCGCTCTGCCCCCTCTATATCCGCTTTAATAAAATCGATTCTTTCCAAATTATGTTCCGCAGCAAATTGGTCTAACGCGACAACATTGATATTTTCGATAAACTTCAAATCCCGTGAACGCTGGCGCACTATAGTATTGGAACCGGCAGCCGATGTGTCACATGAAAACAAATCCATCGTTTTACCCCCCCCCCCCCCCAATTCCTAAACCGAGTTTTACCGGAATAATTTTCCCGCTGTCCCTATTCAATTCCGCCGTTTTTTCGAGCCATGCGAAAGTCGAACTGGTTGGTTCAAAGGCATAAACAGTCGCGTTTTTCGAGGCTGAATACGCGGAAAAATCCCCGCACCACGCTCCGGCGTCTATAACGAGATCGCCTTTATGGACGGTAACGTCAAACGAACCGTCCTTATATCCATAGGGGCCTTCCGGCATATACAAATCGAGTATTTCAACCGCTGATTTATCGTATTTGTCGTTAAAAAGACAATGAAACATAAAAGTGTCGTTAAAGACATGCATTAAAGTATTCATTATTCCCATATCATCTGAAACATCCGGCATAAGAGCTCTGTTAAAATCAAAGTATTGTTTTCCGTTTATGTCTTTTTTCAGGAATATATCCTTGAACGCTTTAATTCTGTGCAATTCGAATTCTGACAATTCCGGTTTTTGTTTCATTCTCAAAACACGCCGCCGTAACGCTATAATTCCGTAAGGAACAAGCGCCTTAATTGCCTTTTTGATAAAAGTTTTTGTATTCATTTTATAACCTCCAGGAAAATATTTGCAAAATATCCGGTAAAACTTCATTCGTAAATGAGGCCCGTTCCACCGATGCAAACTTGCTTGTTACGTAGCGCACATCTTCTACGGCGGGAAAATTCATTTGTTTTTGTGGTTGCACGTATGCGGACGTATTAATTTTTATACCCATTCAGATATTTCCTTTTTTGAAGTTTCCCATTTTATATCATGTACCACCCCTTTTATATTACAATAACGGCAAAATGGCATTGGTTTGCGCAAAAACTCAAATATCTCTTCTATGTTCTTTACACTATAAATATCAATGTAATCTTTTTCTGATACTTCCAAGTTAGTTTCAAAGTATTTATTAAAATATTTAATGTATGGAATAGTAGCGCAGGTATAAATCTTCCCGTCATCAAGCGCCATACAGGTGTTCGATTTAAAACATAATTCAAAACTTTTTTGCTTGTCCTCAGTTCCTTGTAAATTTAGGGGCCATTTGTACATTTGTTTCAGCATCGTTCCAGTATCACCAAAATATTGAAGCAAAGTCCCATGTTTTTTTGCGGTTTCTTCAATTTTTACAAAAGGCAGGTTTATTGGATATTTTGTTATAATAACTTTAACGTTGTTGTTTTTGCAAGTTTCCCAAAATATATCTTCCTGTTTTAACAATAAAACACCGTTTGTTACAAGACCCAAGTTTGTCCGCGAAAAATATTTTCCGGCAATATTGATAATTTTTATTAGTTCGGGGTGCAATAATGGTTCTCCGCCTAATAAATTAATTCCATCTATCTTTCCCCCGGCTAACTCGAAAATGCGCCTAAAATCATTTTCCAGTGACCGAACAGAATGATATTTTTCATCTGCGATACATGAGAAATTATCACAACCTTTGCAATTTAGATTACAGTGGTCCACCAAATGTATTGCTAAACTTAACGTTTTTCTTTTCTTGAGCCGACGTTTCTGTTGATATTTTTGTATCACCTTTTGCCTCAATACAAGAATACCATAAGGTACTAATGCCTTTATTATTTTCCGGGTAGTTATTTTCATACCCATTCAGATATTTCCTCCTTTGAATGTTCCCATTCCACACAATCAACTTCCGCCGTATTACAGTACCGGCAAAACGGCGTCGGTTTACACAAAAATTCAAGTATTTCATCAAGACTTTTTTCCTGGTGTATCCCAACATAATCTTTTTCCGTTATTTCCAGATTTTTATGAAAATATTTGTTAAAGTATTTTACAAACGCCGCAGTTTCACATTGATACAGTTTTCCGTCTACCAACTGTATGCAAAAATTTGCCAGTTCGCAAATTCTGTGGCTTTCTTCAGCATTTTGTTTGCCCTCTAAATCCAATGTCTGCCTTGACCATCCCCTTCTTTGAACCTTAGGGCGTCCTCTAAAAGCTATTTTTATGTCGTGCCTCATCGCCGTTTGTTTTATTTTCTCCAAATCCAAATGTATGGGATACAATGAAATGTCTATGCCTATATTATTTTTGACGCAGTTTTGCCAGAATTCTTCCGGCTGCTTTAACAGTAAAATGCCATTTGTTACAATGTATATCCTGTCTTCGGGGAAATATTTTCTCGCTATATCAAGACAATCGGTAATCCGGGGATGTAAAAGCGGTTCCCCGCCAAGTACGCATATATCTTCTACTCGTCCTCCGGTTAATTCGGCAAGCCGTTTGCAATCCCGTTCAAGAACAGTTATATCCTGAAACACTTCAGGGGCAAGCGGCGAAAAATGCAGACAGCTTTTACATTTTAAGTTACAATGGTCGGCAAGATGAATGTCAAACCGCAGTAATGACCGTTTTGCCAAACGTTTTTTCGCGCTTTTCTTCAATAAAAACAAACGATAACTCTTTTTGGGTATGATTATCAGTATAATTGTCTCTATACTTTTATTTATAATCCATTTTATAATTCGTTTTATATTCCATAAGAAATTTCTTATCTTTTTGGGAACAATACGCCTGTAAAAAGATTTTATAGTTTTTAACATAATACCTTAATCTCCGAAACGTTTGTTTTTTGCTGCGGCATGTATGCCGCCGTTGCCATTATTTCCGCGAAAAAAAGGGAATTTTGACGCGGCAAACCGCGCCGGTATAAACAAGATGCCCGCCACAAGACGCAAAGCGGCTTGCCGCTACAGGTTGTGCCGATGGCACAACCTGTAGCGGACAAAAAACTCGTGCGGAAACCGCCTTTGGAAAATCCTGAGTAAACTGAATGTACGCTGTACTTGTAAGTTCCGGCCCTTAGCCGGTAATTAAAGGCTAATTGATAATGGGGGGGGGGGGGG